>NZ_JBFOCW010000040.1:0-68502 GCF_040908005.1 Aeromonas sp. s1(2024)
TGTCAATCAGCATCGAAAAATGACCAGGGTTCAGCGTCCAAAATTGACCAGGGTTAGCTGGCTGATTTCATCCTCTGTTTGAAGCGGTAGGAGTCGTTTCCTGTCTCGATGATCTCGCAGTGATGGGTGATCCTATCCAACATCGCCGTTGTCATCTTCTCATCCGTAAATACCTTGCTCCATTCGCTGAAGGCCAGGTTGGTGGTCAGGATCAGGCTGGTGCGCTCGTACAGCTTGCTGATCAGGTGAAATAGCAGGGCGCCACCGCTTTCGGCAAACGGCAAGTAGCCCAGTTCGTCCAGGATAACCGCATCGACATTGACCAGCCGGTTGGCAAGCTGCCCGGCTTTGCCTGCCGCCTTCTCCTGCTCCAGTTGGTTGACCAGATCCACCACGCCGTAGAAACGCACTCGCTTGCCCCGGCGCACGGCATTGCGCCCCAGGGCGATGGCCAGATGGGTTTTACCCGTCCCGGTTCCGCCTATCAGCAGCAGATTGCGCTTCTGCTCCAGGAAGTCATCTCTATCCAGCGCGGACAGGTGCACGGGGCTGACCGGGGTGTCTGCGGTCTCGAAGCTGTCCAGGTCCCTGGCCAGCGGGAACTTGGCGATGCCCATCTGATAGCGGATCGAGCGGCACTGACGTTCGGATTCTTCGGCTTCGATCATCCGTTTGAGCCACTGCTCCGGCGGTGGTAAGGGACGCTCCCGATGCGCCAGCAGCTCGTCGCACAGCGCCGCCATACCAAACAGTTTCAACCCCTGCAGGCGCTGGTAAATTTCATCGGCTGACATGCTGACCTCCCGGTAACAGGCTGTCATAGCGTTGGCAGTTGGCCTGCGGCGGCTGTGCAAGCGGCACCACCTGAGCATGGAGCTGTGGCACCTCGACGGGGCGGCGCAGCCGCTGCAGGTGGTTGAGTACCAGCTCGGCCGAGCTGCCGCCCAGCAGCAGTACCTGCTGGCAGGCTTGCTCCAACAGGTCGAGTCCGTCCTGCCGGGCAGCCAACAGTAGCTTGACCATGTCCCGGTCACCGCCCTTGCGGCTCAGCAGTTGCTGCTGTAAGCGGCTCAAAGCCGGCGGTAACACCCACTCCTTGAAGGGAGCACCGTGGCGCAGCGCGCCGGGTTTGTGCTCGAGCAGGCCGAGGTAATGCCAGGGGTCGAACTGGGTCTTGTCCCGGCCAAACTGGCGGGGATGCTCGGCAATAAGCTCGCTCTGGGCATACACCTGGAGCCGGTCAGCGAAGACCCGGGCTGTGACATGACGATGGGCGTAACGGCTGTCGACACTGTAGGTGTTGCGGTCGAAGTGGATGAGGCAGGTGCTGTCAACCCGCAGCTCCCGCTCCACATAGCCATTGAAGCGCGCAGCCAGGGGGCGCAGGGTGGTCCGTTCCTGCTCGAAGCGCTGCCACACTGTTTGCGAGGGGTCGTCCGGGTGGGGGCGTGTTTGTGCTGCCTGCTCCAGCTCCTGGATAAGCCGACGGTTGAGCTCGGCCAGGCTGTCGACCTTGCGCCGGGGTGTAAAGCAGCGCCGGCGCACATCCTGAACCTGTTTCTCAACCTGGCCCTTTTCCCAACCCGAGGCAGGGGTGCAGGCTACCGGCTCAATGACGTAATGGCTCATCAGCGCCAGGAAGCGGGGATTGAAGCGGCGCTCTTTCCCCTCAAGTACTTGGTCGATACAGGTCTTGAGGTTGTCGTAGATGCCCTGGCGTGGCACGCCGCCCCAGTAGTGAAAGGCCGCATCGTGAGCGGCAAACACCATCTCCTGGGTTTCGCGAGGAAACACCATGACGAAGGGCTGGCGGCTGTGGGTGAGGCGAAAATGGGCAGCCTTGACCCACTGCACCACGCCGCCGATCTCCACCTCTTCCTCGCTCCAGTCAAACTGATAGGCCTCACCAGCCGCGAACGTCAGGGGGACAAAGGCAGCCACTTTGGCTGACTGCTGTTTATAGTCACGGACGAAGCGCTGGACGCTGTCGTAGGCCCCCTGGTAGCCCAGGCGTTGTAGGTCTTCGAAGAGTTGCCTGGCACAGCGGCGTTGTCGCTTGGGCCGCTTGGCATCGAGGTCCAGCCACTGGGTCAGTGTCGACTCGAATTCACCGAGCTTGGGCCTGGCTGGCTGTGGACGGCGGTACTTGGGCGGTTCGGAGGGAGGTTGGCGAAGGTATTTGCGAACGGTATTGCGAGAGAGTCCTGTGACTTTAGCGATGGCGCTGATGGACTGGCCGTCCACCTGATGCATACGCCGGATCTTCAACACGGTTTCCATGATTAACACTCCAGGTTCTCCGATCCAAAGATCGGATAGTTGCACACACTCCGGGGTGGTCAAAATTGGACGCTGAAAACCCCGGAAACCTGGTCATTTTTGCGCGCTGATCAACAGTCGATAAAGCCACCAGCAATCAGCGAGGAGTGAATAGGGATCAGGCGGGCACTGTTGGCCGTCTTGAGCTTCTGGTCTGGGCGGTTGTCTCTGATGTTCAGGCACCACACCCTGTCGACCTGCTGCACATCGTCCGCGTACAACTGGCAGATCTCATTGGCTCTCGCTCCGGTATACAGGCCGAGCAGCGCAATCCACTTGCGGTATGGCTCCTGCTGCTTCGCCCATTGGATCAACCGTTGCTTCTCCGCAGATGTATAGCTACTTCGAGCATTGACCTCTTTGACCCGTTGTAGCTTGAGCCCAGCGAAGTGATTAACGATGCCTTCGTGGTGATTGCCGAGCCAAACGAACAACAGAGAGAGCTTCTGGAGGTACTTGTTGATAGTCGTCGGGCTCTTGCCTGAGTTCAGCAATTCGTCCTTGAACTTGACCACATCGGCCTTGCTGTAAGCGGTGGGAGATCTATCCCCCAGCGACTTGATGAAGTAACCGATGTAGTTCTTCTGGTTACTAAGCTCTTTTGGTGCCCAGGAGAGCGCCTTCTCTTTCAGATAACGGTCACTCAGTTCTGAGAGTACTGGAGATGCAATGGCAGAGGGACCCACAGGGGCAGAACTGGCCGCTGAGGGTGTCTGTTGCTGTAGTCGCTGAGGCTCCGGCAGGGAGCTTGGCTGAGGTTCTGGCTGGACAGTCTCAGGCTTTACCCGAGAACGCGCACAGGCGAGCAACTGAGCCACCTTGTCACGTGCGACCAGCTTGTCCCGAGTACGGAGAGATTTCTTGATGTCCTTGCGGCGTCCACACGAAAGAACGGTCACCTTGCGGTAGTACCAGATACCTTGCGGAGAGAGCCAGAGATTCACGATGAAGACTCCTGATTCATCCACACAAAGTGGATTACCAAGAGGTCTTAAGGGGGCTATTAGCTGTAACTTATTGAATTGCAGAAACAAGTGGTGGCCCTACCAGCCACATCCCGGCACTCGAGTCCCCCGCCTTGGCTGCTACCTTCCGGTCCTGACCAGGTCGACGGGTTATCAATGCGAGAGGACCAATAGGACCACCGGCGAGGAGAATAGGCAAACTGGCCCCTCAATGCAATGGCTTTCTACCGCATCGCGAGCCGTTCGCCTTATTTTTCAACAATCTGGCCAAGGGTTCAGCTAAAGAGCATGAATTTGGCACCCACCAGCAACATGAGCAGGGCAAAGGCCTGCTTGAGCCGCCGGGGTGACATACTGTGTGCCAGTCTGGCGCCCAGACGGGCAAACTGGGTGCTGGTGAGCACGATGCCAAGCAGGGCCGGCAGATAGATGAATCCGACGCTCCACTCGGGCAGATCGGCGTCTCCCCAACCGGCATAGAGGTAGCTGAGGCTGCCTGCCAGGGCGATGGGCATGCTGCAGGCGGCGGAGGCGGCCACGGCGTTGCGCATGGGCACCGAGTTCCAGGTGAGGTAAGGCACGGTCAGCGAGCCGCCACCGATGCCGAACAAGGCCGACATCCAGCCGATGACGGTGCCGGCGATCCCGGTACCAAGGGGGCCCGGCATGTGTCGCTCCGCTTTTGGCCTCAAATTGAGCCCCATCTGCAGGGCCATGGTCCAGGCGAAGCAGCCGATGATGATGTTGAGGGTGCTGGCGCTCAGCAGATTGGCGGTCATGCCGCCGAGCCAGGCACCGACCAGCATGCCGGCGCCCAGGCGCCGAATCATCCCCCAGTCCACCGCTCCTGCCTCCTGGTGCGCACGCAGGGAGCTGAAACCGGTGAAGATCATGGTGGGCAGCGAGGTGCCGAGGGCCAGATGGGTGATGATCTCCGGCGCCACGCCCTGTGCGTGAAAACTCAGGACCAGCACGGGGACGATGATGAGGCCGCCGCCGATACCGAACAGCCCGGCCAGCATGCCCGCGAAGGCCCCCAACACCAGATAGCCCACAAACAGCATAAACATTCCTTCAATAACGAAACAGCGGTCAACTTGACCGCCATTGCCCATAAAAAAAGAGATGGCATCTTGCCATCCCTTTATTGTGCCGATTAATGCAGGGGAATGGTACCGTCCATCACCTTGTAGAACGCCAGCACGGCGCAACCGAGCAGGGCTGCCGTCATCCCCTGCTCCAGCCGGTTGAGGCTGCGCAGGCCGTGGTGCTGGCGCGCCTTCCAGTAGATGAAGATCCCCGGGCTGTAGAGCAGCGCCACCAGCAAGAGGTACTCCACCCCGGCGGCATAGACCAGCCAGCAGCCATAGACGGTGGCCACCAGGGCCAACAGCAGGTCGCGCTTGCGCTGATGGGGCTGGCCCGCGTAGGTCTCCCCTTTCAACGCCAGCTTGAGGCCGTAAGCACCGGAGAAGACATAGGGCACCAGGGCCGCCGAGGTGGCGATGTTCACCAACGCCAGATAGGTGCTGTTCTGGAAGTAGATGATGATGAGGAAGATCTGCACCAGGCAGGTGGAGCACCAGAGCGACACCTTGGGGGAGCCGTTCTTGTTCTCCTTGGCGAACCAGGCCGGGAAGACCCCGGTCTTGCCCGCGATGTAGGGCACTTCCGCCGCCAGCACGGTCCAGCTCAGCAGGGCCCCCATCACCGAGATCACCAGGCCGATGTTGATGAGCCAGGCACCCCAGGGGCCGACCACGGCTTCCAGGATCATGGCGGTGGAGGGGTTCTTGAGGGCCGCCAGTTGCGGCTGGTTCATGACCCCCAGGGAGAACAGGGTCACCATGACGTAGAGCGCCAGGGCCCCCAGCAGCGCCAGCACGGTGGCGCGGCCCACGTCCTTGCGATGGCGGGCACGGGCGGAGACCACCACGGCCCCCTCGATGCCGATGAAGACCCAGAGGGTCACCTTCATGGTGGACTTCACCTGATCCATCACGGAGCCGAGCTCGGGACTCCCCTGCCCCCAGAGATCCAGGGTGAAGGTCTCCATGTTGAAAGCGAGCAGGATGGCCACGCAGAAGACGATGAGGGGCACCATCTTGGCGATGGTGGTGACGATGTTCACCAGCGCCGCCACCTGGATGCCGCGCAGCACCAGGGCATGCACCGACCAGATGAGCAGGGAAGCGAGCGTGATGGCGACCGGGGTGTTGCCGTCACCGAAGATGACATTGTCCGGCGTGTCGAAGAAGTAGCTCAGCGCACTGAACACCACGATGGCGTAGGAGACGTTGGCCAGCAGCTGGCACAGCCAGTAACCCCAGGCGGCGTTGAAGCCGACGAAATCCCCGAACCCCGCCTTGGCGTAGCTGAAGATGCCGCCATCGAGATCCGGTCGACGCATGGAGAGATTCTGGTAGACCAGGGCGAGGCAGATCATGCCGATCCCCGTGATGGCCCATCCCAGGGCGACTGCCCCGGCACTGGCGTGCGCTGCGATGTTTTGCGGCAGACTGAAAACCCCGGCACCGACCATGGAGCCGATCACCAGCGAAATGAGGGCACCCAGCCCCAGTTTCTTGTCCATCTCAAACCTGTTTTATTAGGCGGCGGCTGAGCATCCGTATTCATACAGCGCGCGACATGGGAGGGGCTAGAAATCCGTACCCCGTGAAAAAGGCGGCAACTATATTGCATGACTATTCCGGCCGCAATCCCTCTTGCCGTCAATCATGAGCCGCCTTGACCGCGCGCAATTTTACAGCACTGACCCGGGGTGCCTGTGAGCTGGTTCAAATTAAGAAAGACCCGTTGATATTTCACGACTTTTCATGATGTCGCCCCGCTTTTCAAAAGCCGGACCTGCATGGCTATGCACCCTTGCACTGGGGCCTTTCCCCTGCAAAAACGCCCCTGCAGGAGGGGCGTCAGAGAGGGTATATGCAGGGGGGACTAGAGCCTCAAGCCGCCGTCCAGCTCGATCATCCGCCCGGACAGATAGTCGTTGGCAAGGATGAACTGCACCGTCTGGGCCAGCTGCGCCGCCTGCCCCAGGGTGCCCACCGGGATGGCCTGTTGCATGCGGGCCATGGCTTCGGGCTTCATCGCCGCCGTCATGTCGGTGGCAAAGACGCCGGGGGCGATGCCCATCACCCGGATGCCGTGACGGGCCAGCTCCTTCCCCCAGGTGACCACCAGAGAGGCCACCCCCGCCTTGCTGGCGGCATAGTTGCTCTGGCCCATGTTGCCGGCCCGGGCGATGGAGGAGATGTTGATGATGACGCCCCCCTCCCCGCCGGTGGCCATCAGCGCCGCCCCCTCGCGCCCGCACAGGAAAGTGCCGGTGAGATTGACGTCGATGACGCTCTGCCACTGGGCCAGGCTCATCTTCTCCGTCAGTGCCCCCTCCTTCACCTTGATCAGCATGCCGTCGCGCAGGATGCCGGCACAGTTGACGAGGCCGTGCAGCGCACCGAACTGATCCTTGATGGCGGCGAAGGTCGCCTCGACCTCTGGCTCGCTTGCCACGTTGCAGACGAACAGGGCGCAGCGGCCGTCACGGCTGCGCACTTCTGCCTCGGTCACCTCCAGATCGGTGCGGTTGACATCGATGAGCGCAAGCACGGCCCCCTGCTCCGCCAGACTCAGAGCGATGGCGCGGCCCAGCCCCCTACCCGCCCCCGTGATGGCGATGACTTTCCGTGTGATATCCATAAATGCTCCTGGTGAGATGGCCGGTGACTGTCGAGTCAAAGACTATCGGGTAAATAGGTAGATAGCGGCCCTTAACCCGGCGCTGTCTTGTCCCGATAGAGCTCGAGGATGCTGGAAAAATCCTTGTTCTCCTGG
This sequence comes from Aeromonas sp. s1(2024), assembly GCF_040908005.1. Classification (NCBI taxonomy): domain Bacteria; kingdom Pseudomonadati; phylum Pseudomonadota; class Gammaproteobacteria; order Aeromonadales; family Aeromonadaceae; genus Aeromonas; species Aeromonas sp. s1(2024). The sequence continues at coordinate 7,140 of NZ_JBFOCW010000040.1, forward strand.
CCCAGGCTCGCGTGCAGGTTGAAGAGGTTGCGGGCCAGGGCCCCCATGGGCACGGCGCTGTGGGCATGTTCCGCCAACGCCATGGCGAGCCCCAAATCCTTGACCATCAGCCGGGTCATAAAGCCCCCTGCATACCCACGGGACGCCGGCACGTTCTCCATCACACCGGGCCAGGGGTTGTAGCGCTCCAGGCTCCAGTTGTTGCCCGAACTCTTGCCCATGATGGTGGAGAGCACGACGGGATCCAGCCCCTCCTTGACCCCGAGCGCCAGCGCCTCGGCGGTGCCCGCCATGTGGATGGCGAGCAGCATGTTGTTGCACATCTTGGCGATCTGGCCGGCGCCAAGCGCCCCGGCGTGAAACAGGTTCTGCCCCATGCAGGCGAGCACGGGTCTGGCCGCTTCATAATCCGCTTGTTCGCCGCCGACGATGAAAGTGAGCGTGCCCGCCGCCGCACCGGCCACCCCTCCCGAGACGGGGGCATCGAGAAAACGGATGCCGCTCGCCTTCGCCGCCGCCCCCACCTGACGGGTCGAGGCCACGTCTATGGTGGAGCAGTCGATGACCAAGGTGCCGGGCGACAGGGCCGCCAGCAGATCCTGGCCACCCCGCTCACCGACACTCTCCCCCAGCCAGAGGCTGCGCACGTGCTCCCCCGCTGGCAGCATGCTGATGACCAGCTCGCAGCCGCTCACCGCTTCCCGGGCATTCCCGGCGGCAATGCAGCCAGCCTCGATGGCCCGGCTCAGGCTCTCGGGCACCAGATCAAACACCTGCATCCTGTGCCCCGCCCTGGCCAGGTTGGCGGCCATGGGGCCCCCCATGTTGCCAAGCCCGATAAACCCAATCCTTGTCATGGTGTGCTCCTTGTGTGTGATCCCGCGTCAGCGGAGGCGCAAGGGGTTGTCCCCCTCGGGCCAGCGATAGAAGGCATCCAGCCAGGCCTCGCCCGCCTGCGGGGCCTGCCAGCGAGGGGATTTGTCCTTGTCGATGAGCAGAGCCCGCACCCCTTCCACGAAGTCCCCTCTGAGCACGCAATTGACCGAGAGGGTCAGCTCGTCGGCAAACACCTCGGCCAGGGACTGGCGCCGTGCCTGCCAGAACTGGCGCCAGAGGATGGCGCGGCTGATGGGGCTGCCGCGAAGGCAGGTCTCCCGCCCCTGAGTCAGCGCCGGTTCGTCCAGCTCGGCGCCCTCGAGGCGTGCCAGCACCCCTTGCAGAGAGCGGCCAGCCAACAGCGCATCGATGCGGGCCTGGTGGGGCAGCAGTACGGGAGGGGGCAATGCCTGACCAGGGACCTCCTGCAAATCGGTGAGCAGCACCTCGATCTGCTCGCAGGGGTCGCCTGCGGACCAGTCGAGGGCGGCGAGGCGCGCCGGCAGCTCCACCCGCTCGCGGCTCCCCATGGCGTGATCCGCGAGCCCCAGGCCGATGGCGTCCGCCCCGTTGAAGCGGGCACCGGTGAGGCCGAGCCAGAGTCCGAGCCGCCCCGGCATCCGGCTCAAAAACCAGCTGGCCCCCACATCCGGATAGAGGCCTATGGTCACCTCCGGCATGGCGAACAGACTCTTCTCTGTCACCACCCGAAAAGCGGCCCCGGCAAAGAGGCCGATGCCGCCCCCCATGCAGATGCCGTCCGCCACGCAGACAAGGGGCTTGCCGTAGCAGTGGATGTGATGATCGAGCCGGTACTCCTGCAGGAAGAAGTCGCGGGCATAGCCGAACAATTCAGAGTGGCTCGCCTCCTGCTTGCGGTAATAAAAGGAGCGGATGTCACCACCGGCGCAGAATGCCTTCTCGCCGGCCCCTTGCAACAACACGCAGACGATGGCCGGATCCTGCTCCCAGCGGGTCAACGCCCCCTGCAACAACTGGATCATCTCAAGGCTCAGGGCGTTGAGGGAGGCGGGGCTGTCCAGAGTCAGCATGCCGATGTGGCGGCCATCCGCCGTGGGGTGGGTCTCGATGAGCACGGGCTCACTCATGGGCAGCCCCCGTAGACCGGGTATCTGCCCCTGCGACATGGCGGGTCGCCATCAATACCTCATTCATCCTTCGCTCCCTCACTCTTTCGGTTTGGATTGGTCGTAACGCCAGCGCGGGGCCCGCTTCTCCAGGAAGGCCGCCACCCCTTCGCGCTGATTGGCATCGTCAAACAGGGCGAGAAAGAGGCTGCGCTCGAGTGGCAGCGCCGCGTCCCTGTGGGTGCTTCGCCCCTGATTGATGAGCTGTTTGCAGGCGCGCAGGGCGCTCGGGCTCTGGCGCTCCACCAGCTGGGCCATCTGCTGCGCCGCCTCCCAAGCGTGCCCCTCGGTCACCACCTCCTCCACCAGCCCCATCTCGTAGGCCAGGGTGGCGCTCACCTTCTCGCCGCAGAGGATCATCCGCTTGGCCCAGCCCGGCCCCACCAGCTCGGTGAGGCGCTGGGTGCCGCCGGCGCAGGGCAACAAACCCACCGAGGCCTCTGGCAACCCCAGCTTGGCCTGCTGCTCGGCGATGCGGATGTCGCAGGCCAGCGCAACTTCGAGCCCCCCTCCCATGGCATAGCCGTTGATGGCGGCGATGCTGACCCCGTGAAAGCGGGCCAGCGCCTCGAAGGCGTGGCCAAAGGCCTCGGCCACCTCGCGGGCATGCGCCAGGCTGCCGTCGGCGAACATCTTGAGATCGGCGCCGGCGCAGAAGAATTTCTCTCCAGCACCGCGGATCACCAGGGCCACCACGTCGGGGCGACCATCCAGCTCCACCATCATCTGTAAGAAGGCTTTCAGGCTGGCGAGCGTCCAGGTGTTGGCGGGTGGGTGATCGAGGGTGATGTAGGCCACGTGGCCGTGATATTCGAGCCTGATCCTTGTCATTGCGTTGTCCTTGTCAAAAAACCTGCCCCATGATGACAGGGTTGAATGGAGCCAACCTGCACCTGGCTCACAAAGCCTGAGGACGCGCCGACTGCGTCCTCAGAGCAGGCCCCTCCCGCTACTCCAGCGACAGGCCAGGGTCGGCCAGCAGGCGGCGGGCGATGATGAGCCGCATCACTTCATTCGTCCCTTCCAGAATGCGGTGCACCCGGGTGTCGCGCAGATAGCGCTCGAGCGGATACTCGCGGATATAACCATAGCCGCCAAAGAGTTGCAGGGCGTCGTCGCAGATGCGGTGACCCACGTCGGTGGCAAAACGCTTGGCCATGGCGCACCAGGCGCTCTTGTCCGGGCTGCCCCCATCGAGTTTGGCGGCCGCCTGGCGCACCAGCAGGCGGGCGGCGGCGAGCTCGGTGGCCATGTCGGCCAGGCGAAACTGCACGCTCTGGAATTCGCTGATCGGGTGTCCAAATTGCTGGCGCTGCTGCACATGGGCCAGGGCATCGTTGAGAGCCTGCTGGGCTGTGCCCAGCGAACAGCTGGCGATGTTGATGCGCCCCCCATCGAGCGCCTGCATGGCGAACTTGAACCCTTCCCCCTCCTCCCCCAGCCGGAAGCGAGCGGGAATGCGCACGGCATTGAAGTTCACCTCCCGGGTCGGCTGGCTGTTCCAGCCCATCTTTTCCTCCGCCTTGCCGTAACTCACGCCAGGGGTCTGGGCCGGTACCATGAAGGCAGAGATCCCCTTGGCCCCCTCGCCACCGGTGCGGGCCATCACCACCAGCACGTCGGTGCTGCCGGCGCCCGAGATGAACACCTTGCTGCCGTCGAGGAGGTAATCTTCGCCATCGCGCACGGCGCGGGTCTTGAGGGCCGCAGCGTCGGAGCCCGCCCCCGGCTCGGTGAGGCAGTAGGAGCCCAGCAGCTCGCCGCTGGCGAGCCTGGGTACCCACTCCTCGGCCACCTCGGCAGGCAGCCAGCTGCCCAGCATCCAGCTCACCATGTTGTGGATGGTGAGATAGGCGGTGGTGGAGGTGCAGCCCATGGCGAGGCGCTCGAAGATGAGGCTGGCATCGAGCCGGCTCAGGCCCAGACCGTCATACTGTTCCGGGGTATAGAGGCCGCACAGGCCCAGCGCCGCCGCCTGCTTGATGGTGGGGATGGGGAACTCGTGCTCCCTGTCCCAGTGCGCGGCATGGGGTTTGAGCGCCAGATCGGCGAAGGCGCCGGCCGACTCGACACAGGCCCGTTGGGATTCGGTCAGGGTAAAATCCATCTTGTTCGCTTCCTTTGTACTTGTTCCGTCGATCCGTTGCTGTCAATGGGGGCACCCGGGCAAAGTGGGCAACCCCTGCCGTCAGCGCAGCTGAATGGTCATATTGGGGCCGCTGGGAATGTCTTCGTCGAACCAGCGCTCCGTCACCGTCTTGGTCTCGGTGTAAAAACGCACCGCCTGCTTGCCGTAGGCGTGCAGATCCCCGTAGAAGGAGCCGCGCCAGCCGGTAAAGGAGAAGAACGGCAGCGGCACCGGGATGGGCACGTTGATCCCCACCTGGCCCACCGCCACCTCGTGGCGAAACTTGCGGGCGGCGGCGCCACAGCCGGTGAAGAGGGAGGTGCCGTTGCCATAGGGGTTGGCGTTGATGAGGGCAAGCGCCTCATCCAGGCTCCCCACCTCGAGGCAGGCCAGCACGGGCCCGAAGATCTCCTCCTTGTAGATGCGCATCTCGGGGGTCACGCCGCGAAACAGGGTCGGCCCCACCCAGTTGCCCACCGGGTAGCCGGGGACGTCGCAAAAACGGCCGTCCAGCAGGCACTCGGCTCCCTCGGCAATCCCCGCCTCGATAAGCCCCTCCACCCTGACTTTCGCCTCCGGGCTGATGAGGGGGCCGTAGGCGGCCTCGGGATCGTGCCAGACACCGGGTTTCACCTTGGCGAACTCGGCGGCGAGCTCGGGGATCCACTCCCTGGCGCTCCCCACGAACACCGCCACGCTGATGGCCATGCAGCGCTGACCGGCGGCGCCGACTCCGGCTCCCACCAAGTTGCCGAGTACCTGCGCCTTGTTGGCATCCGGCATGATCACCATGTGATTCTTGGCGCCGACAAAACACTGGGCCCGCTTGAGTTGCGACGTGGCGCTGCGATAGACGTGGCCGCCGACCCGGGCCGAGCCCACGAAACTGACTGCCTTGACATCGGGATGGGCCAGCAGCGCATCCACCTGCTCGGCGCCGCCATGCACCACCGACAGAATGCCCTTGGGGGCCCCCGCCTCGGTAAACAGCTCGGCCAGGCGCATGGGGGTGAGGGGATCCTGCTCGGAGGGCTTGAGCACGAAGCCGTTGCCGCAGGCCACCGCCAGCGGGAACATCCACAGCGGTATCATGGCCGGAAAGTTGAACGGCGTGATGCCGACGCAGACCCCGAGGGGCTGCACCCAGGAGTGGCCGTCGACCCGGCGCGCCACGTTGCCCATGGTCTCCCCCAGAGTCTGGCTCGCAATGGCGCAGGCCTGCTCCACCACCTCGATGCCCCGCCAGACGTCGCCCTTGGCATCCGCCAGGTTCTTGCCGGTTTCCTGGGCCAGCAGGGTCGCCAGCTCGTCGTGATGCACTTTCAACAGATGCTGGTAGTTGAACATCACCCGAGCCCGCTCGGGGGCCGGCACCTCCCGCCACTGCAGGTAGGCGTCGTGGGCGGTACGTACCGCATGCTCGATCTCGGCCGGGGTAGCCTTAGGCACCCGCGCCAGCAGACTCTGATCCGCCGGGTTGGTCACCTCTATCCACTCGTCGCTTGCGGACGGACACGCCTCGCCACCGATGTAGAGCGGCAGATCCCCGTACTGGGTGTGATGCTGGCTCATGCCCCCCTCCTAGCCCGTTGGCAGGCGATGGCAGGCCACCCTGGGCCGGCCACATCCATGTTGCTGTTGCACATCCTGTTCACTCCTTGCGCTCCTCTGCCCGAGTAGCCCCTTGCGGCGGGCTGCCATCGAATTTACCTTAGACTAACAATCAATTTACGTTTACGCTAACGTAAACTTGAATCACGAATGGACTGACCAGTCATCACCCTGATGGCAGGGGAAATCGGCAGTCCACTGCACCAAGGAGAGCACGGATGCATGCCCTGATGGATGAAACCCTCCAGGCCCTGACCGAACAGGTCGAGGCTTTCTGCCAGAAAGTGATCGCACCGCGCGCCAGCGAGATCGATCAGAACAACGCTTTCCCCCGGGATCTCTGGCCCCGGATGGGTGAGCTGGGGCTGCACGGCATCACGGTGGCAGAGGAGTATGACGGGGTGAACCTCGGCTATCTGGCCCATGTGCTGGTAATGGAGCAGGTGAGCCGCGCCAGCGCCTCGGTCGGCCTCTCCTACGGCGCTCACTCCAACCTCTGCATCAACCAGATCCACCGCCACGGCACCCCTGATCAGAAGGCGAGATACCTGCCTGATCTGGTCAGCGGCAAACACGTGGGGGCGCTGGCCATGAGCGAGCCGGGCGCCGGCTCCGACGTGGTGAGCATGCGCCTCACCGCAATGCGCGAGGGGGATAACTTCGTGCTGAACGGCAACAAGATGTGGATCACCAATGGGCCCGATGCCGACACCTTCGTCATCTATGCCAAGACCGATGCCGCCGCCGGGCCCAAAGGGATTTCCGCCTTTATCGTCGAGGCGGGGACTCCCGGTTTTTCCACCGCCCAGAAGCTCGACAAGCTCGGCATGCGCGGCTCCAGTACCTGCGAACTGGTGTTCGACAACTGCCGGGTGAAGCAGGAGAACCTGCTGGGCCCCCTGCACGGGGGGGTCAAGGTACTGATGAGCGGTCTGGACTACGAGCGGGTGGTGCTGGCAGCAGGCCCCCTTGGCATCATGCAGGCCTGCATGGACGTGGTGCTTCCCTATGTGCGCGAGCGCAAGCAGTTCGGTCAGGCCATCGGCGAGTTCCAGCTGGTGCAAGGCAAGCTCGCCGACATGTATACCCGCCTCGCCAGCAGCCGGGCGCTGGTCTACTCGGTGGCGAGCGCCTGCGATCAGGGCCGTACCAGCCGCAAGGATTGCGCCGCCGCCATCCTGTTTGCCGCCGAAAATGCCACCCAGATGGCCCTCGATGCCATCCAGCTGCTCGGCGGCAACGGCTACATCAACGAATACCCCACCGGCCGCCTGCTGCGGGACGCCAAGCTCTACGAAATCGGCGCCGGCACCTCGGAGATCCGCCGCTGGCTCATCGGCCGTGAGCTGATGGGGGATAACGCATGAGCAGGATCCATTCCCGTCTCGACACCGCGAGCCCCGACTATGAGGCCAATCGGGCCGCCATGCAGGCACTGGTCGACGATCTGAATACCCGCCTGGAGGAGATAGCCCAGGGCGGGGGCGCGGCCAACAACGCCCGCCACCAGGCCCGTGGCAAGCTGCTGCCCCGGGAGCGCATCGACCAGCTGCTGGACCCGGGTTCCCCCTTTCTCGAACTGTCGGCGTTGGCTGGCTGGCAGGTCTATGACGAGCCGGTGCCCGCCGCCGGCATCCTCACCGGCATCGGCCGGGTCTCGGGGCGCCTGTGCATGCTGGTGGTGAATGACGCCACCGTGAAGGGCGGCACCTACTACCCCCTCACGGTGAAAAAACATCTGCGCGCCCAGGCCATCGCCGAGCGGCTGCGCCTCCCCTGCCTCTATCTGGTGGATTCCGGCGGCGCCTTCCTGCCCATGCAGGACGAGGTGTTCCCCGACCGGGAGCATTTTGGCCGCATCTTCTACAACCAGGCTCGCATGTCGGCCCAGAGCATCCCCCAGCTGGCGGTGGTGATGGGGCTCTGTACCGCCGGGGGTGCCTACGTGCCCGCCATGGCGGACGAGTCCATCATGGTCAGGGAACAGGCCACCCTCTTTCTGGCGGGCCCGCCCCTGGTCAAGGCCGCCACCGGTGAGGAGATCAGCGCAGAAGCCTTGGGCGGCGCCGAGGTGCATTGCGTCCACTCCGGGGTGGCGGATCACATGGCCCGGGACGATGCCCATGCCCTGGCCATCACCCGCACCCTGGTAAGCAACCTGGGTGACAACCAGACGGCGGCGTCACCCGCCCCATCCGCTCCCTCCTATGATGAGCCGCACTACCCCATCGAGGAGCTCTACGGCCTGGTGGGCACCAGTCTCAAGCGCCCCTATGACGCACGAGAATTGATCGCCCGACTGGTGGATGGCTCTGTGTTTGACGAATTCAAGGCGTTGTTCGGCACTACCTTGGTGACGGGTTTTTCCCGCATTGAGGGCATGCAGGTGGGGATCCTCGCCAACAACGGCGTGCTGCACAGCGACAGCGCCCAGAAGGGGGCCCACTTCATCCAGCTCTGCAACCAGCGGGGGATCCCGCTGCTGTTTCTGCAAAACATCACCGGCTTTATGGTGGGGAGTACGGCGGAGAAAGAGGGGATCGCCAAGCACGGCGCCAAGCTGGTAACCGCCGTGGCCTGCAGCCGGGTGCCCAAGATCACCCTGATCGTCGGCGGCAGCTTCGGTGCCGGCAACTACGGCATGTGCGGGCGCGCCTATGAACCGGATTTTCTGTTCAGCTGGCCCAACAGCCGCATCTCCGTCATGGGGGGCGAGCAGGCGGCCGGGGTGCTGGTGCAGGTGCGCCGGGACAAGCTGGCCGCCGAGGGCAAGACTCTGGGCGAGCCGGAGGCGGCCGACATTCGCGCCCCGGTGATAGCGCAGTACGAGCGCCAGGGTCACCCCTATTACGCCAGTGCTCGCCTGTGGGATGACGGCGTCATCGACCCGGTCCAGAGCCGCACCGTGCTGGCCCTGGCGCTGGCGGCCTGCCAGGGGGCCGAGCCGGGCCCCGGGCAGTACGGCATCTTCCGGATGTAAGGAGTTCATATGTCAGACCCGCTCTTCAACGATCCCCTTGCCCATTTTCGCCTGGAGCGCCACGGCCCGGTGATCGAGCTGGTGCTCGCCCGCCCGGCCCGTCACAACGCCATTGATGCCGACCTGATGCAGGGGCTGCTCGACTGCCTCGACGAGCTGGCCCACGGCCAGCCGCTGGCCGACCGCCCCCACGTGCTGCTGCTGCGCGCCGAGGGGCCGCATTTTTGCGCGGGCGCCGATCTCGAGTGGATGCGCAAGATGGCAGGGGAGGCGTTCGACCCCCGCGCCTTTGACAAGAATCGCGAGGACGCCCGGGTGCTGGCCCACCTGATGCAGGCACTGGACGAGCTGCCCTTCCCCACGGTGGCCCTGGTGCAGGGGGCCGCCTACGGCGGAGCCTTAGGCCTTGTCTGCGCCTGCGACATCGTGCTGGCCAGCGAAAATGCCCGCTTCTGCCTCTCCGAGGTGACCCTGGGACTGGTGCCTGCGGTGATCAGCCCCTACGTGGTGCGCGCCATGGGGATGCGCCAGGCCCGCCGCTACATGCTGAGCGCGGAGCCTTTCGATGCCATCACCGCCTGCCGACTCAACGTGGTGCACAGGCTCAGCCAGCCTGATCAGTTGCTGGCGGAGGGACGCGCCATGGCCCTGCGGTTGTGTCGCAACGGCCCCCAGGCGATGAAGGAGACCAAGCGGCTGCTGGCCGCCCTCGAAGGGCGCCCAGGCCACCAGCACGAAGAGCAGACCGTCGAGACCATCGCCCGGGTACGGGTCGGTCTCGAGGCCCAGGAGGGGATCCAGGCCTTCTTCGACAAACGCCCCCCAACCTGGCGCCCCCGTTTCAAGGACGAAGCATGACTCAATACCACCTCATCAAGCACCTGCTGATCGCCAACTGTGGTCAATATAACGGGAGTGTGGATCAACACGCTTCGCACTTGTGCGCCTTGAACAACAGGGAGGCAGCATGACCCATCACACTCCCATCAAGCGCCTGCTGATCGCCAATCGCGGTGAAATCGCCGTGCGCATCATCAAGACAGCACGGCGCCTCGGCATTCACACCATCGCCCTCTACTCGGACGCCGATGCCCGCGCCATGCACGTGCGCGAAGCCGACGAAGCCTGGCATCTGGGGCCGGCCCCCGCCCGGGAGAGCTACCTCGACACCGGCAAGGTGCTCAAGATTGCCAAAGAAGCGAATGCCGACGCCATCCACCCGGGCTACGGTTTCCTCTCCGAGAACAGCGACTTTGCCACCGCCTGCGAGCAGCGGGGCGTGCGCTTTGTCGGCCCAAGCGGCGCCGCCATCCTCGCCATGGGGGACAAGTCGGGGGCCAAAGGGCTGATGCAGGCAGCCGGCGTCCCCGTGCTGCCCGGTTATCACGGCGCGGATCAGCATCCCGACTTTTTGCGCGATCAGGCGAGCCAGGTGGGCTTCCCGCTCCTTATCAAGGCGGCCAGCGGCGGCGGTGGCAAGGGGATGCGGCGGGTCGATCAGCTGGCCGACTTTGACGACGCCCTGGCGGCGGTCAAGCGGGAGGCGAGTGCCGCCTTTGGCGACGACCATGTGCTGCTGGAGCGCTATCTCCCCCGCGCCCGTCACGTGGAGGGGCAGGTCTTTGCCGATGCCCTTGGCAACGCCATCTATCTGGGGGATCGGGACTGCTCCTTGCAGCGCCGCCACCAGAAGGTGATCGAGGAGGCCCCCGCCCCCGACATCTCCCCTGCCCTGCGCCGCGCCATGGGCGAGGCGGCCGTGGCGGCGGCCAAGGCCATCGCCTATCGGGGGGCGGGCACCATCGAGTTTTTGCTCTGCGGGGAGGAGTTCTTCTTCATGGAGATGAACACCCGGTTGCAGGTGGAGCACCCGGTTACCGAGGCCATCACAGGCCAGGATCTGGTGGCCTGGCAGCTGGCGGTGGCCGAGGGCAAACCGCTGCCCCTCACCCAGGAACAGGTGGTGCTGCGTGGCCACGCGGTGGAGGCGCGCCTCTACGCCGAAGACGTGGCCGCCGGTTTTCTGCCAGCGAGCGGCCCCATCCACTGGCTCACCTGGCCCAAGGGGGTGCGCATCGACACCGGCGTCACCGCTGGCGATGAGGTGAGCCCCTATTACGACCCCATGATCGCCAAGCTCGTCGCCCACGCACCGAGCCGCAGCGAAGCCTTTGCCACCCTGGCCGATGCCCTGGCAGCCCTGGATCTCGGCCCTCTGGTGCACAACGGCCCGCTCCTGCAGCGCCTGTGCGAAGCGCCAGAGGTGCTGGCGATGCGCCACCACACCCAGTGGCCCATTCCCACCGACACCCTGCCCGTTCCTGCGCTCGCCTGGCCCCTCGCCACCCTCTGGCTCGCCACTTGCGAGCGCGATGCCTCCCCCTGGCAGCAGGCCGCAGGCTTTCGGCTGGGCCCCACCCGCCGCTTTTGCGCCACGGTGCGCATCGGCGAGGAGACCCGCACTCTCACCCTCGCCGAGCGGGCAGGCAGCCTACTCTGGCAAGGCGAGCAGATCCCGTTTGAACTCGGGTCAGAACAGATCCGCCTGTGCCAGGGTGGACATTGGCAGCGCTATCCGGTGCAGCCCCTCGGCGAGGACGCCTATTTGCTGCACCTGGCGGGCAGGCGCATCCGCTTCTCGCTCGATGATCAGCATCATCAGCTCCACCATGATCACGACACGAGCCATGTCCCGGGCATCCTGGCCCCCATGCACGGCATCGTGGTGGCGCTGCAGGTCGAGGCCGGCCAGCCGGTCAGCAAGGGGCAACCCCTGCTGGTGCTGGAGGCAATGAAGATGGAGCACGTCCTCAAAGCTGACCGGGACGGGGTGATTGAGGCCCTGCAGTGCCGCCAGGGCGAACAGGTGAGCCAGGGCGCCGTGCTGGTGCGCTTTGCCGAGGACCATACCGCGCAGGAGGAGCGCTCATGAGCCACACGCACGAGAACCGGGACGACAAGGTCAGCCTGGTGGAGATGGGGCCGCGGGACGGCCTGCAAAATGAGACCGCCACCCTCTCCCTGGCGCAGCGGCTGGCGCTCATCGCCCACCTGGCCGAGAGCGGGTTGCAGCGCATCGAGGTGGGGGCCTTCGTGTCGCCCAAGAAGGTGCCGCAGATGGCGGATTCCGCCGCACTCTTTAATGCCCTGCCGCGCAGGGGGCCGACCCGCTATGGCGCCCTGGTGCCCAATCTGCAGGGTCTGCAGGCCGCCGTCGCCGCACGCGCCGACGAGATAGGTCTCTTCACCGCCTGCTCGGACGGCTTCACCCGAGCCAACATCGGCATCAGCGTGGAGGAGTCCCTGGTGCGCTTCGCTCCCCTGGTGCAGGAGGCGCGCAGCCTCGGCATCAAGGTGCGCGGCTACCTCTCCACCGTCATCGCCTGCCCGTTCGACGGCCCGACCCGCCCGAAACGGGTCGCCGCCCTTGCCGAGCGGCTGCTGGATCTGGGCTGCCATGAGATATCCCTCGGCGACACCATCGGCGTCGGCACCCCGGGCACCGTGGCTCCCATGCTGGATGCGGTGCTGCACGAGATCCCGGCGGGCCGGCTTGCGGTTCATTTTCACGACACCTACGGCCAGGGGCTGGCCAACCTGCTGCCGGCGCTCGAGCGCGGGATCCGCACCATCGACTGCTCGGTGGCCGGGCTCGGCGGCTGCCCCTATGCCCCCGGTGCCTCCGGCAATGTGGCGTCGGAAGAGGTGGTCTATCTGCTGCACGGCCTTGGCATGAGCACCGGCGTCGACCTCGACCAGCTGGCCGCCACCGGCCAGTGGGTGAGCGAGCTGCTGGGGCGCCCCAACGGCTCCCGGGTCGGCCAGGCCCTGCACGGGAGGGGGCGGCGCTTCGCACAAGAGCGTGAGCAGCGCCCCCCGGGAGGCCATCATGCATCATGAACCCGGCCCTTGCCGCGGGGCCAGGACCCCGCCAGCTCATCAGGAGGGCGCACCATGAGAGCCAGACACGCCAGTGGCAAGGAGAGGACCTACAGCATCTCGGAGCTGGCCCAGGAGTTCGACATCACCCCCCGCACCATCCGCTATTACGAGGACGAGGGGCTCATCACCCCGACCCGGGAGGGGCAGACCCGTATCTACAGCCACAAGGACAGGATCCGCCTGAAACTGACCCTGCGCGGCAAGCGCCTCGGGTTCAGCCTGGCGGAGATCCGCGAGCTGTTCGACATGTACGACACCGACCGCTCCAGCCGGATGCAGCTTCACTCCATGATCCAGCTCATCGAGGCCAGACGCCACTCCCTGCGCCAGCAACTGGAGGACATCCAGATGGTGATGGCCGAGCTCGATGCCGCCGAGCAGCGCTGCATCCACTCCCTCGGCGGCTTGAAAACCGACGGGGATTGACAGACTCTGGGGGTATCTCGCCCCCGGTATCCCGGTTTTCCAGTGGATATTCGCAGTGGCAGGCCCTGACCCGGCAACCCCCTTGTTCCCCACATCGCCCGTCACGGCATGCCGGACAGACTGGGCGGTTTGGGCAAGCGGCGAGGTGGGGCAAACGGGGGAAATCCGGCCTTGGTCGCACAATAATTCCCCAGCCCGGTCAGAGTGCGGCGCACCTCATGAGTCCTTCCCATGAACCGGGCACGATTAATTGCTACCATATGCGCATCAAATGGAGACCATCATGCTCAAGCCTCTGCCCGCTCGTCTGCTGCGCTATGCCCTCTATCTTCTCGCGCTCCTGCTCATCGGCATCACCATCCTGCTCTGGCAGGCGCCGACCCTCATCCAGCGCCATCTCCCCGGCTGGCTTGCCACCCATTACGGTCTGCACCTCTCCCTTGGCAAGATAGAGGTGGGGATCCGCTCCCCCTCCCTCGTGCTGGGGCCCAGCGCCCTGCTCGATGACAAGCAGCAAGCACTGGTGTCATTTGAAGAGCTGAAGCTCATTCCCGCCTTGAAAGCGAGCTGGCAGCAGCGCGCCCTGGTACTGGAAGAGGCCACCCTGACCGCCCCCAGGGCAGATCTGGTGCGCCTCGAGGATCTCAAGGGGGAGGCACGCTTCAACCTGACCGATGCACTGGCCTCCCTGCTCGCCCCTGCGCCGGAGCAAACACCGCCAGCTAGCGCCGAGCCCGTGCTGGTGACCATCGGCAAGCTGTCCGTCGAGCAGGGCCGGCTCAGCTACCGGGACAGCCGCAAGCAGAGCAGCCCGGGGTGGGTCCCGCCCCTCACCCTGGACAAGCTCGCCCTGCACCTGCCCGGCTTTTCCAGCGCAGAGGGGGTGCTCAACCCCTATCGCCTGAGCGCCACCGTCAACGAGAAGAGCCCCCTCAAGGCCGAAGGGGAATTCGACATGATGAGCGGCGCCGGCAAGGGCAACCTCAGCCTTGGCAAGGTGGCCATCGCCCCCTTCGCCCCCCTCTGGGCCCCCTATCTCAAGGCGACCCTCGCCAAAGGGGAGGCCAGCGCCGAGCTCGCCTATCGCCTCACCCAGGGCAAGCAGGGACTGGACTGGCAGTTGTCAAAGGGCAAGCTGACCCTGGCCAACTGGCAGCTCACACGCAACAAGGGGGAGGAATTTGCCCGCTTCAAGCAGTTGGCGCTGACCGGGATCCGCATCGATGGCAACAAGCAGCGCCTTGAGCTCGATGCCGCCACCCTCAAGAGCCCGGCCATCACCGCCGTCCTCGACCAACAGCAACAACTGGATCTCGCGGACCTGTTGATCCCCCAGAAGACCCCCAAGGGGGGCAAACAACCGGCCACCCCCGCCAAGCCCTGGCAATGGGCCCTCAAGCAGACCCGCATCGACCAGGGCAGCCTCACTCTGACCGAAGCCACCAGCGGCAAGCCCCTGAAACGGGCCATCTCCGCCCTCGCCCTCACCCTGGGGCCCCTTGGCAGCCAGACCGCCCAACCCAGCCCCCTCACCCTCAACGCAACCCTCGACACCAGGACGACGGTGGCGTTTGACGGCACCCTGGGGCTGACCCCCTTCACCCTGAACGGCGCCATCCGCCAGCAGGGGCTGCCGCTGACCCTGGCTCAACCCTACCTGCAGGATCTGCTGCGCATCAGCGTACGGGACGGCGAGCTTGCCAGCCGCACCAGGCTGGACCTGGCCACCGACCGCCAGGGGGCCATCAGCAAGCTGGAGATAAGCGGTGGACTCGAGGTCGCGGGGCTCAACGTGTTGGATCGGGCCGACAACCAGCGCCTGCTCCAGATAGAGAATCTGCAATTGAGCGGCCTGCACTATGATGGCCTGAGCCAGCAACTGCGCATCGCCGACATCCTGCTGAGCAAACCCTATGCCCGCATCGAGATCAACGAAGAGGGGATCACCAACGTGCAGCAACTGCTGCTGCCGCAACCCGCCGCGAACGCCAGGGAGAGCGCCCCCGCCCCGCACATCGTCATCGATCAGATCCGTACCGCCCAGGGCAACCTGCGCTTCGCCGATCGCAGCCTGAGCCCGGAGTTCGTGGTGGACATCGCCTCCCTCGACGGCCAGAGCCGCCATATCAGCAACACCCCGGGGCAGCGCTCCGAGCTCGCCTTCAACGGCAAGGTGGACCGCTACGCCCCCGTCACCATCCGGGGGGGCGCCAACCTGCTCATCGAGGATCCCGTGCTGGATGTGGCCGTGGCCTTCAACAATCTGGAGCTCACCACCTTCACCCCCTACTCCAGCACCTATGCAGGCTATGCCATCGACAAGGGGCAGCTCTCCATGAAACTCAACTACAAGCTGCAGGGCAACCGGCTGGAGGGGGACAACGACATCACCATCAAGAAGCTGCAACTCGGGGAGAAGGTCAAGAGCGAGCAGGCCAAGGATCTGCCCCTCGGCCTCGCCATCGCCCTGCTGAGCGATTCGAACGGCGTCATCAAGATGAACCTCAAGGTGAAGGGCAATCTGGATCAGCCTGATTTCAGCCTGGGCAACATCTTCTGGGACGTGCTCGGCAATACCCTCGGCAAGGCCATCACCTCCCCCTTCTCCCTGCTTGCGTCCTTGACGGGGGGCACCAAGGATCTCGACGAGCTCCCCTTCCTACCTGGCGATCCCGCCCTGACCCCGACCCAGCAGACCAAGCTGACCACCCTCGCGCAGGCCCTCAAGGAGAGGCCCAAGCTCAGCATGAACATTCGCGGCAAGGTCAACTTCAACGAAGAGCGCCCCATCCTCCAGCGCCAGAAGCTTGAGCGGCTGCTGGCCAAGACCACCGGCAGCCCGGTGGATTTGACGCTGCTGGAGCAGGATCCCGCCATGCAATCCGCACTGGCAGAGGCCTATGAAGCTAAGTTCAACGAAGATCTCGGGGATCTGGCCGACCGGTTGCGACTCGATGAAGGGAGCGAGGCCCTGCGCGCCCAGGCGGTGCTCCTGCTACGGGATCAGCAGCTCATCACCGCCAAGTCCCTGCGAAACCTCGCCATGCGCCGCGCCCAGAACACCAAGGAGTATCTGGTGGATACCCAGGGCATCGCGCCGGAGCGCCTCTTCGTGCTCGACAGCCAGGTGAAGGAGACGGACAAGGAAGCCAAGGTGGTGCTGACCCTGGACAACTGATCCGGCGCCCGCCGGATGCCCCTCTTGTTTGCCCCGACGGCATATGGCCCAAGGGGCTCCCACCCCCGACCCCCACCGGATAACGCCTTCCTGGCCATTTAAGGTGCCCACCGCCCAGATACCCGTGCGGTGCCAGTTGCTCGACCCTTTCTCATCCCTTTCTTTCCCGCCGGAGCGAGCGGGCGGTGGCTGGTCCCGCGCTTTGCCCCTGCTGTTCCCTTTGTGCCTAGCGGCGGCGACATCATGGTGGAGCTGCCTTATCCCTGCTTGCCTCCCCTTCTCTAACCTCCCCCGACCCCTGCCATCAGGATTTATCTCTCGCTAGCCGTCTCGAAAGATCTCGTTATCCCGTTATCCCGTTATCCCGTTATCCCGTTATCCCGCATGTCGGCATGTCGGCATGTCGGCATGTCAAAATAGATGGCCCGATTAGATATACAGTGTCTAATCGGGCCAATCCTGAACACCCTCTCGCGCACGCCAAAGGGCCAACCCCGCGCCCCCCTTCCATTTCGAAGCGTCTTTACTGGGCCCATGGCCCATCCCGCCTCTGGCTTTCTGACAAGGGCAGCCTCTGATCCTGCCCGTTAATCTTGCGCCCCTTTCGCCCGTGGCAGTCAACACAGCGCGCCTGCGGGTTTCTCAGGCGCCCCGCCCTTGTGTAGGGAACACGGTGGCGAGCGCGGGGTTGACGAGAAAATGGGGAGCGCAACGGACACTGCGATGGCAAGCGATACGGGAGGTCCATGCGCCACAAACAGGAGGGAAACACTCTGGTCTGATGGCATATGAACTCATTTTTCAATCAAACCGCCATGACGCGACCATCCGGGGCGCGTTTCCCTCACCAGTCCCAGTCACCATCGTCGTTGCCGACTTTCATGCCAAGTTGCCTTTTATACAAAATCGCAACGTTGAAAACGTTTTTCATTCACCACTCGTCTACCTGAATGGCACGAATGGTTGGCCACTTAAACTTTCGTGTTCTTTTTTTACCATTTCTGTGTGTCCCCCCCTTGCCCGGGACCCTGAGCCTGCCTAAAATCGCGCGTCTTTTATCAACCCCACCTCTATTGTTGGAGAACACCACGTGAGCGAAAAATTGGCCAACCCTGCCCCTCTGGGTCTGATGGGTTTCGGTATGACCACCATTCTGCTGAACATCCATAACGCAGGTTTCTTCCCCATCAGCGCCATGATCCTGGCCATGGGTCTGTGCTATGGCGGTCTGGCCCAGATCATCGCCGGCATCATGGAGTACAAGCGTGGCAACACCTTCGGTGTCACCGCCTTCATCTCCTACGGCACCTTCTGGTGGAGCCTGGTGTTCCTGCTGGTGATGCCGACCATGGGTCTGGCCGAGGCCACCCCGCACGCCTACATGGGCTGGTACCTGCTGATGTGGGGCATGTTCACCCTGTTCATGCTGATCGGGACCGTCAACTTCCCCCGCGTGAAGCAGTTCGTGTTCGCCTCCCTGACCGTGCTGTTCTTCCTGCTGGCTGCCCGTGACTTCACCGGCAGTACCCTGATCGGCACCATCGCCGGTTTCGAAGGCATCATCTGCGGCGCCAGCGCCATCTACCTGGCCATGGCCACCGTGATCAACGAGCAGTTCGGTCGCACCGTGCTGCCCATCGGCGAGCAGAAGAAAGCCGCTCCCGCCCAGCTCAAAGCCGCTGCCTAAGCACCCGGCGACATCGCTGTCACGAAAAAGGCACCCTCAGGGGTGCCTTTTGTGTTTCTGCCGCCCGGACGCAGTGCCGGTCAGCCCTGCGCTCCGGGATCTCCGGCCAGCAACCGGGTGGCCGGGTAGCGGGCAGCGGGATCCTGACCGTAGAAGCGGGCGAACTGGTCATAGACCGCAGGGTAGACGACACGCAGACGCAACGGATCGGTGAAGAAGCTCTCGCTGCACACCGCGAAGAATTCGGCGGGGTGCGAGGCGGCGTAGGGGTCTATCTCGGTCACCTCCTCTCTGGTCAACTGATCGTTCATCTCGTCAAACGCACCTTGCAGCGCCCGGGTCCATTGCTGGGGATCCATGCCCCGCGGCAGGGGCGGTGCACCGTCCGCATCCCCTCCCAGCATGTCGAGCTTGTGGGCAAGCTCATGGATCACCAGGTTGAATCCGTCCCAGTCCCCGTCCTGCTGCAATTCGCTCCAGGCCAGCACCAGTGGCCCCTGGGGCCAGGATTCACCGGCGTTCTCCTCTTCAAATTCGCTCACCAGCCCGAACTCGTCCTGCACCTCCTGACGACGGGTCACGGGCTCGGGGATGATGATCACCTCGTGGAAACCTCGATACCAATCGAACCCCAGGTGCAGGATGGGCAGCACTGCCTGCAGGGCCAGCACCCCCTGCTGGCGGGGCGTCAGTTCCACCCCGATCTGGGTGAGGGTCTTGCGCGAGAGAAAATGGCGCGCCAGCTCCATCAGCCTCTGCGCCTCTTCTTCTTCAAGCCCCTGCAAGATGGGCACCGCCGCCAGCGCCTCGCGCCACTCCTGCTCTTCTGGGAGACGAGGCTCCCGGGGAGATGCACCACCCAATACCTCTTTCAACCTGGACCAGAACACACAGACTCCTCTTGCCAATCAGACAGCTTTCACAAAACGTTTCGGACGCTCGCAATACCCTTGCGCCAGATAAAATCGGTGCGCCCCTTCGCGCTTGAGGCTGCTGGAGAGCTCCAGCTGGCCGCACCCCAGAGCTGCCGCCCGCTGCTCTGCCGCCGCCAGCAGCAGGGCCCCGATGCCCCCGCCCCTTGCACCCTCATCGACAACCAGCGCCGAGATCAGGCCCCAGGCTGGTGCAAGGTGCATGGGTTGCAAGTGGTGCCACACCAGCACCCCCACCGGGATCCCCTCGCACAGGGCTACCAGTACCTCCCGCGCCGGATCGGGCTGGGCCAGCCTGGCGCTGACCGCCCCGTCAGGGTTGGGGTAGCCCAACTGGGCAAACAACCCCGTCAATCCGGCCCCATCCGCCTCCCCGGCGAGGCGAATGATGTATCTGTTTTCCCTTGTTGCCACTCCTGGCCTCCTATTTGCATTACCTCAATCAGCCCTCTGGGCATGGCAAAGCGGCAGATGATGGGTATGTACCGAATCTTGTCCAGTTCCATTCACCATTTGTTAATGTCAATTCACAAATTAACAAAGCCACAACACTTTTCACTAGGAAGGCCCTGAACAAACCGATATGTTAAATCCCGCGGACTAACCAGTCGAAAGTCCCGCACAATCCTGAGTGACCCCCTTGGTCACCGCATATTTCAATGTTAAGGGAGCGAGGCATATAGACCTCGCCAAGACAGCGCAACAAAGGAGTTGTTGTACATGAATGAGATCGTCAATGCCATCAATGGCGTGATTTGGAGCCCAGCGCTCATCTATCTGTGTCTGGGGGTAGGCCTCTACTTCTCCCTGCGCAGCCGTTTCCTGCAACTGCGCCACTTGAAAGGCATGATACGCCTGATGTTTCAGGGCAAGGGCAACGATGCCGGTGTCTCCTCCTTCCAGGCACTCTCCATGACCCTGGCCGGTCGCGTCGGTACCGGCAACATCGCCGGTGTGGCCACTGCCATCACCTTCGGCGGCCCGGGCGCCCTGTTCTGGATGTGGATGGTCGCCTTCCTTGGCGCCAGCTCCGCCTTCGTGGAGTCCACCCTGGGCCAGGTCTACAAGGAGAAGATCAACGGTGAATATCGCGGCGGTCCGGCCTTCTACATCGAGAAGGGCCTGGGCATGAAGTGGTATGCCTGGACCTTCGCCATCGCCACCATCTTCGCCTGCGGCGTGCTGCTGCCGGGCGTGCAGGCAAACTCCATCGGCTCCAGCCTGCAGACCGCCTTTGCCATCGACCCCAACGTGACCGCCGCCGGTCTGGCGCTGCTGCTCGGTTTCATCATCTTCGGCGGCGTCAAACGCATCGCCAATTTCGCCAGTACCGTGGTGCCCTTCATGGCGCTGGGTTACATCATCGTGGCCTGCGTCATCATCGCCCTGAACATCGGCCAACTGCCGGGCGTGATCCTGCTCATCTGGAAGAGTGCCTTCGGGATGGAAGCCGGCTTCGGCGCCATTCTGGGTCTGGCCATCATGTGGGGTGTCAAGCGCGGGGTCTACTCCAACGAAGCCGCCCAGGGGACTGGCCCCCACGCCTCCTCCGCCGCGGCGGTGAGCCACCCGGCCAAGCAGGGCCTGGTGCAGGCGTTCTCCGTCTATATCGACACCCTGTTCGTCTGCTCCGCCACCGGCTTCATGCTGCTCATCACTGGCCTGTACAACGTGCAGGGTCCGGACGGTGCCGCCCTCTACACCGGCATCGCCGGCATCGCGGCAGGCCCCGGCTATGTGCAGACCGCCATGGAGAGCATGATGCCAGGCTTTGGCAACTACTTCGTCGCCATCGCCCTGTTCTTCTTCGCCTTCACCACCATCGTGGCCTACTACTACATCGCCGAAACCAACATCGCTTTTGTCAACCGCAAGATTAACCGCCCCTGGCTCACCTTCCTGCTGAAGATTGCGCTGATGGCTGCCACCGTCTACGGCACCGTCAAGACCGCCGATCTGGCCTGGGGCCTGGGTGACATCGGGGTCGGCCTGATGGCCTGGCTCAACATCGGTGCCATCCTGATGCTGCAAAAGCCGGCTTTCGCCTGTCTGAAAGACTACGAGGCACAGCTGGCCAAGGGTCTGGATCCCGTGTTCCACCCGGAAAAGCTCGGCATCAAGAACGCGGACTACTGGATTGAAAACCGCGCCGAAGTAAACCTGATGCGCGAGCAAACCGGCCACCCCTTCGAGGCGGACCCGGATACCGTTGCCAAGTAATCAGACGGCACAATGCAAAATGGCAGCTTCGGCTGCCATTTTCATTTGTGTTGGATGGGTGAGGGGTTCAAAGCGCGTTGCGGCGCGGTCCGAATGGCAGGCGCCAGCGAAACAGGCTGTTGAGGGTCGCCCGCCACTGGTTGGGGCGCCCCAGGATCTGCCTCTGCAACCGGGTCTCTTCCTTGAGCATGGCCTCGTCACTGCGAGCCCAGGCCTGGGTGTAGAGCTGCTTGATCCCCGCCAGCGCATCCGGCGACTTGGTGATCAGGGTCCGGGCAAAGGCCCGCGCCTCTTCCAGGGGATCCGCGCACACCCGGCTCACCAGGCCGAGGGACTTGGCTTCGCTGGCTTCCAGCTCGCGCCCGCTCATGGCAAGCTCCATGGCGGTATCCATCCCCATCAGGTTGCGCAGGGTGACGCTGCCGCTCATGTCGGGGATGATGCCCCACTTGATCTCCATCACCGAGAAGCGGCAATCCGGGGTGCTGAAGCGAAAATCGGCGCCGAGCGCTATTTGCAGGCCGCCGCCAAAACAGACCCCCTGGGTCACCGCAATCACGGGCACCGGCAGTTGATGCCAGCCATAGGCCACCCGCTGGGCCAGGTTGGTCGCCTCGTCCGCCTCGCGCTTGAGGATCTCCAGCGCCGCCACAGGCTGCCTCAGCATGGATTTCACATCCAGCCCGGCGCAGAACGCCCGCCCCTCCCCGTGCAGGATCACGGCCCGCAGCCCTTTTTGCCGGGATAGCGCGTTCAGCGTCTCGTCGATGGCGTCGAACATGGCCCGATCCAGCGCGTTGAGCTTGTCCCCCCGGCAGAGCATCACCTCGGCGATCCCCTCCTGAAACACCCATTTGACCCTTGGCTTTTCCATCTCCGTCTTCGTCCTTTTGATTCAACTGGTCATACCACAACGTTACCAGAGTGTTATGGGCAGGTACAGGGAGGCCGCCCCGGGCCTGCGACTAAAGTCGGCTGGCCCGGTGGTAGAGCCTTTGTCAGACTGGCCCCATGGTCACGGTGGAGCCTCTCATGTCACTTCTGTTCAATTTTGCCCGTCCACCGTTCGACGGCCTGGACGAGGAGGCACGCCAGCGGCTCGGTCAGCACCTCAGCATCTGCTACTTTCGCGCGGGCCAGACGGTGCAGCACGCCGGGGAGGAGCCCGCCGGGCTCTACCTCATCATCAAGGGGGCCGTGGAAGAGTCTGCCCCCCATCAATCCTTTGGCGACTATGGCGAGGGGGACATGTTCGACGTCCGTGCCCAGTTTGACGGGCACTGCCGCCACCGTTTCGCCGCCCTGGAAGATACCCTCTGCCAGCTCATTCCCCGCCCCGTCTTTCTGGCCCTGTGCGACGCGCACCCCCATATCGCCCGCTACTTCACCGCCACCCTGGCGGAGCGCCAGCGGGAGCAGGAGCGGCGCAGCCAGCTCGGGCAGCAGAACCTGGCGGAGTTCATCCTGACCCGCATCGCTCCCGACCATCTGCAGGCGCCGCTCATCGTGGAAAGCAGCCTCTCGCTCCTGGCCGCCACCGAGGCCATGGTGGCCAGGGGCACCGACTGCCTGCTCTATCCCGGAGCAGACGGCAGCCTGAGCCTGGCCACCCGCAAGACCCTGCTCCACGCCCTCACCCTCAAGGGATTGCCGCTCAGTGCGCCGCTGGCGGTGCTGACCCCCACCCCGCTGACGGGTCTGCCACTGGGGAGCTATCTGTTCGATGCCCTGCTGCTGATGACCCGCCACCGCATCAAGCGCCTGGTCATCTGGCAGGGGCAGGAGGTGGCAGGCATCCTGCATTTGACCCAGGTGCTCGGGCTCTTCTCCACCCACTCCCATGTGTTGACCCTGCGCATCGCCCGCGCCGACTCCCCGGCCGCCCTCGAGGCGGTCGCCCGGGAGCAGCAGCAGCTCATTCGCTCCCTGTTTGCCCAGGGGATCCACACCCTGTTCCTGATGAAGCTCATCGCCACCATCAACGAGCAGTTGATCGCCAAGGCCTTTTCCCTGGTGATCCCCGCGGCGCAGCAAGAGCAGGTGTGCCTGCTGATGCTGGGGTCGGAGGGGCGTGGCGAACAGATCCAGAAAACCGATCAGGACAATGCCCTGATCCTGCCGGATGGCCTGCCGTGGCCCACCCAGTCGGCGGATCTGGCCGCCTTCAGCGCCCTGCTGGCGCGCCTGGGTTATCCCCCTTGCCCGGGCAGGGTGATGGTCAACAACCCGGCCTGGGTGAAGCCGCTTGGCGGCTGGCTGCAAGGGATAGAGCAGGCCTGTGTGCGCGCCAGCGAAGCGGATCTGCTCTGGCTCGCCACCCTGGCAGATGCCCAGGCCATCACGGGAGATCGCGCCCGGCTCGCCCCCGTCGCCCGTCACCTGCGGGCCTGCCTCGCCGACCGGCCGGATCTGCTGGCGGAGATGGCAAGGGCCGCCGTCGCCTTTCACGCCCCCCTCACCCTCTTTGGCAGGCTGGAGCAAGCCCCGGAGGGGCTGGATCTCAAGCGGGGCGGCCTCTTCCCTCTGGTCCACGGCGTCCGGGTACTCTCCCTGGAGGCGGGGATCCTGGAGACCTCGACCACGGGGCGCATCGAGGCCCTGGTGGGCCAGGGACGCCTCAGCCGGGACTATGGCACCAATCTGGCGGAGGCCTTCCGGCTGTTCATGCGGCTTCGGCTGCGCAGCCAGTTGCAGGAGGGAGACGGACGGGTGCGGGTGGCCGACCTCGGCCCCGCAGAGCGGGATCTGCTGCGCCATGCCCTGCACCAGGTGAAGAAGTTCCAGCAATGGCTCACCTTGCACTTTCGTCTTAGGCAATAGCGATGTGGATGCACTGGCGCCGCCGCTGGCTTGGCAGGACGTTTCGGGAGGGGGAGTTTGCCCCGCTCTTTGCCCGCCCTGCTGGCGACGAGTGGGTGGCGCTGGACTTCGAGACCACCAGCCTGGATCCGGCGCTGGCGGAGATCGTCTCCATCGGGGCGGTGCGCATCCGGGGCAACCGGATAGAGACGGGCGATGCCCTTGCCATCCGGGTCCAGGCTCCCGCCAGCCTGAGCGCCGGGTCCGTGGTGATCCACGGCCTGCGCCATCAGGATCTGCAACAGGGAATGGCACTGGAGCCCGCGCTGCGCGCGCTGCTGGAGTTCATCGGCCCCCGTGAGCTGGTGGGGTATCACATCGCCTATGACCTGCGCATTCTCAACCTCGCCTGCCAACGGCTGTGGGGGCTCACCCTGCCCCAGCGCGGCATCGAGGTGAGCCGCCTCTATCACGATCACCTCTATCGCCGCTATCCCGACGCCGCCATCGATCTGCACCTGGCCGCGATCTGTCGCCATCTGGCGCTGCCAGCCCTGCCCCCCCACGACGCCCTGAGCGATGCTGTCACCGCCGCCCTTGTCTTTGTACGCCTGCATCAGGGCGGCCCGCTGGCTTATCCCAAAGTCTAATTGTTCGGAAATAACATTTAATTCACATTTTGCTTACATGGACAGCCGTGCTGTCCGGTAGGGAACCCCTCATCCACCGCTGACATTCACTGTCATGGAGAACTGCAATGGAACAGCAACCGTATCTTCGGATCCAGCAAGATCCCAACTTCCAGACACTGGTCGCCAAACGCCAGCGTTTTGCCTGGACCCTCTCCATCCTGATGCTGGGGCTCTACCTGGCGTTCATCCTGCTCATCGCCTTTGCACCGGGCTGGCTTGGCACCCCCTTGAGCGAAGGCTCCAGCATCACCCGTGGCATCCCGGTCGGGATTGGTCTCATCGTATCGGCCTTCGTGCTGACCGGTATCTACGTATTTCGTGCCAACGGCGAGTTCGACGAACTGAACCAGAAGATCCTCAAGGGAGCGCAATCATGAAAGGCAAGTTTCTGCTGCCGCTGGCAGGTCTGATCTCCACCCCCTTGCTGGCGGCCGACGCCATCAGCGGCGAGGTGCAACGCCAACCCCTCAATATCTCGGCCATCGTGATGTTCGTGATCTTCGTGGCCGCGACCCTGTTCATCACCTACTGGGCCTCCAAGCGCAACCGCTCGGCTTCCGACTACTACGCCGCCGGCGGGCGCATCACCGGCTTCCAAAACGGTCTGGCCATCGCCGGTGACTACATGTCCGCCGCCTCCTTCCTCGGCATCTCTGCCCTGGTCTACACCTCGGGCTACGACGGTCTCATCTACTCCATCGGCTTCCTGGTGGGCTGGCCCATCATCCTGTTCCTGATCGCGGAGCGGCTGCGCAACCTCGGCAAGTACACCTTTGCCGACGTGGCCTCCTACCGCCTCAAGCAGACCTCGGTGCGCAGCCTCTCCGCCAGCGGCTCCCTGGTGGTGGTCGCCCTCTACCTCATCGCCCAGATGGTCGGTGCCGGCAAGCTCATCGAGCTGCTGTTCGGCCTCCAATACCATGTGGCCGTGGTGCTGGTCGGCATCCTGATGGTGCTCTACGTGCTGTTCGGCGGCATGCTGGCCACCACCTGGGTACAGATCATCAAGGCGGTGATGCTGCTCTCCGGTGCCTCCTTCATGGCCATCATGGTGATGAAGTCCGTCAACTTCGACGTCGGTACCCTGTTCAGCGAAGCGGTCAAGGTGCATGCCAATGGTGCGGCCATCATGAGCCCGGGCGGCCTAGTCGCCGACCCCATCTCCGCCATCTCCCTTGGGCTGGCCCTGATGTTCGGTACCGCCGGTCTGCCCCACATCCTGATGCGCTTCTTTACCGTGAGCGATGCCAAGGAAGCCCGTAAATCGGTGTTCTATGCCACCGGCTTCATCGGCTACTTCTACATCCTCACCTTCATCATCGGCTTTGGCGCCATCCTGCTGGTCAGCACCAACCCGGACTTCAAGGACGCCACCGGCGCCCTGCTGGGGGGCACCAACATGGCGGCCGTCCATCTGGCCGACGCCGTGGGTGGCAGCCTGTTCCTGGGCTTCATCTCCGCCGTGGCGTTTGCCACCATACTGGCGGTCGTGGCCGGGCTGACCCTGGCGGGGGCCTCAGCGGTCTCTCACGACCTCTATGCCTGCGTCATCAAGGAAGGCAAGGCCAACGAGGCCGACGAGCTGCGTGTCTCCAAGATGACCACCCTGGTGCTGGGTGTGGTCGCCATCGGCCTTGGCATCCTGTTCGAGAAGCAGAACATCGCCTTCATGGTGGGCCTGGCCTTCTCCATCGCGGCGAGCTGCAACTTCCCGGTGCTCTTCCTCTCCATGTTCTGGTCCCGCCTGACCACTCGTGGCGCCGTCTATGGCGGCTGGCTCGGTCTCATCAGCGCCGTGACCCTGATGATCCTGGGCCCCACCGTCTGGGTGAAGGTGCTGGGTCATGCCCAGGCCATCTTCCCCTACGAATACCCGGCGCTCTTCTCCATGGGGCTGGCCTTCATCGGGATCTGGTTCTTCTCGGTCACCGACAAGTCCCAGGCAGCCTCCGACGAGCATGCGAAGTTCTTCCCGCAGTTCGTCCGCTCCCAGACCGGGCTCGGTGCCTCCGGCGCCTCCGCCCACTAAGTGGCATCCCACGCATCCAAGCCGGCCCAGTGCCGGCTTTTTTCATGACCGCCCCCTCGCCTCCCCTCTGCAAGAGAGGCCGGAGCCCGTTGCCGGCCTGGTCGTGAAATCTTCCCCCCTGCAATGGGGCCAGATCACAGTTCCTGCTAAAACTTTCGGGGGATCTGTGCCATAATGCGCGCCATTTGACAGACCAACCGGGACATTCCAGTGCTTTCAAGCAACAACATCACCATGCAGTTCGGCGCCAAGCCGCTGTTTGAGAACATCAGCGTCAAGTTTGGCGGCGGCAACCGCTACGGCCTCATCGGTGCCAACGGCTGTGGCAAGTCCACCTTCATGAAGATCCTCGGCGGCGATCTCGAACCCACCGGCGGCAATGTGAGCCTGGATGTCAACGAGCGCATCGGTAAGCTGCGCCAGGATCAGTTCGCCTACGAAGAGATGCGCGTACTGGACGTGGTCATGATGGGCCACACCGAGCTGTGGGCCGCCATCGCCGAACGCGATGCCATCTACGCCAACCTGGAGGCCACCGACGACGACTACATGAAGGCCGCCGAGCTGGAAGGCCTGGTCGCCGAATATGATGGCTACACCGCCGAATCCCGCGCAGGCGAACTGCTGCTGGGTGCCGGTATTCCCATCGAGCAGCACAACGGCCCGATGAGCGAAGTGGCCCCGGGCTGGAAACTGCGGGTACTGCTGGCGCAGGCGCTCTTCTCCAACCCCGACATCCTGTTGCTGGACGAACCGACCAACAACCTGGACATCAACACCATTCGCTGGCTGGAGCAGGTGCTCAACGATCGTGAAAGCACCATGATCATCATCTCTCACGACCGTCACTTCCTGAACTCCGTCTGCACCCACATGGCGGATCTGGACTACGGCGAGCTGCGGGTCTACCCGGGCAACTACGACGAGTACATGCTGGCTGCCACCCAGGCCCGCGAGCGCCTGCTGGCCGACAACGCCAAGAAGAAGGCCCAGATCGCCGATCTGCAATCCTTCGTCTCCCGCTTCAGCGCCAACGCCTCCAAGTCCAGCCAGGCTACCTCCCGCCTCAAGCAGATCGACAAGATCAAGATTGAGGAAGTGAAGGTATCCAGCCGTCAGAACCCCTTCATCCGCTTCGAGCAGGACAAGAAGCTCTACCGCAACATCCTGGAGATCGAAGGCGTCTCCAAGGGGTATGGCGACGGTCCCCTGTTCAAGGGGCTCAACATGATGCTGGAAGTGGGCGAGAAGGTCGCCATCCTGGGTACCAACGGGATCGGTAAGTCCACCCTGATCAAGACGCTGGTCGGTGCCCTGGCACCGGATACCGGCACCATCAAGTGGTCCGAGAACGCCCAGATCGGCTACTACGCCCAGGATCACGCCGAAGACTTCGACACCGATCTCAATGTGTTCGACTGGATGGCCCAGTGGAAGCAGGAGAACGAAGACGAGCAGGCGGTGCGCTCCGTGCTGGGTCGTCTGCTCTTCTCCCAGGACGACATCAAGAAGCCGGTCAAGGTGCTCTCCGGTGGTGAACAGGGCCGGATGCTGTTCGGCAAGCTGATGATGCAGCGCCCCAACATCCTGATCATGGATGAACCGACCAACCACCTGGACATGGAATCCATCGAATCCTTGAACCTGGCGCTGGAGATGTACAAGGGCACCCTGATCTTCGTCTCCCACGACCGCGAGTTCGTCTCCTCCCTGGCGACCCGCATCCTGGAGCTGACCGAAGACGGCATCCGCGACTTCGGCGGCACCTACGAGGATTACCTGCGCACCCAGGGTGTGGTGTAATCCCCCGCCTTCAAGCAAAGTGATCAGAACCGGCGCCTCGTGCGCCGGTTTTTTTATGCCTGCTGGCAACGCCGAGCGGGATGCAAACTAGGACGACGTATCCCCCCTGCGAGCGGGCAGCAGCTCTCCCTTGTGCCGCGTGCAGATAAAAAAACGGCTCCATCATGGAGCCGTTTTCACACTTGGGGCCGTGAGGCTGACTTACTCGACAGTGGCTTCCACGTCGGTGAAGTATTCGATCTTGGCCGCCTTGCGCAGCTCGTCGATCAGCGACTTGTAGTCGGCCTGTGCCTTGCCCTGACCCAGCTGACCTTGCAGCAGGCTCACCATCTGGGACGGCTCCTTGATGACGTTGACCTTGTCCAGCGCCACCACCACACGATCACCGTTGGCTTCGGTCACCAGCTCGACGCTCGGCTTGCCATCGGTCGGATGGGGCATGCGGAACGCCTGGGTCACCAGGTTCTGATCCATCTCCTGGGCGAAACGGGATACGCCGGTATGGGTATCCACTTTCAGACCCAGCGCGGTCAGGTCGGCCTGAACGTTCTGACCGGCCTTGAGCTTGTCCAGCAGACCCTGGGCCTTGCCACGGGCCACTTCACTGGCCTTGTCGTGCTTGATGGCGGTGATCACCTGCTCTTTCACCTCGGCAAGCGGCTTGGCCGCCTTCGGCTGGTGACCCATGATGTGCAGCACCAGCGCCTTGCCGTCAGCCAGCTCGATCACGTCGGAGTTGGTGTTGTCATCGCGCAGCTGTTCGGAGAATGCCACGGAGAGCACCTTGGGATCATTGAGCGGTGCCGGCGCATCGGCCTGGCTGAAATAGCCGGTGGACTGCACCTGGAGACCCATAGCTTCGGCGGTCAAGTCCAGGGAGTCCGGGTTCTCGAAGCTGCTGTCGGCCATCTTCTGCTGCTCGGCGAAGAACTGCTCCTTGGCCTTCTCAGATTGCAGACGGGCGATGGTATCGCTCATCACGTCCACGAAGGGCTTGGTCTTGGCAGGCTCGACTCCCAGCAGCTTGATGATGTGGAAGCCGAACGGGCTCTTCACCACGGCGGAGAGATCGCCAGCCTTGGCCAGCGCGAACGCGGCTTTCTCGAAGGCAGGATCCATCACCCCTTTCTCGAACCAGTCGAGCTCCCCGCCCTTCTTCGCAGAGAAGGTATCGGAGGAGTCGGCCTTGGCCAGCGCGGCGAAATCGTCACCTGCCTTGGCCTTGGCCAGCACGGCCTCGGCTTTCTGCTCGGCGGCCTTTTCATCCTTGCCAAACGGGATCAGGATGTGCGCCACCTGACGGCGCTCGGGACGCTGGAACAGATCCTGATGCTGGTCGTAGTAATCCTGGGCATCCTGCTCGGTGACCTTGATGTTCTTGCCAAGGTTCGCGGCATCGAGCAGCAGATAGTCGACCTTGACCGTCTCGTCGTTCATGAAGCGAGCGCTGTTGGCCTTGTAGAACTGCTCCACCTCGGCATCGCTCACCTCGATCCCGTCCACATAGGCGGAAGCGGCCAGACGGATCAGGCGCAGGTCACGGGTCTGGTTGTAGAGACGATCCAGTTGCTCGGCTTCACCCTTGAGGGCGAACTCCGATCCCAGCACGGCGCCCATCAATTGCTGGCGCACCATGTCCTGGCGCAGGGAGTCGCGGAACATCTCGGGGGTCATGCCGGCACGGCGAATGAGCTGCAGGTAGCGGTCATTGCTGAACTTGCCGTTCTCGGCAAACTCGGGCATGGCGACGATGGCCTGCTTGATCTGCTCATCGCTGACGCGCAGACCCAGGGAGCGGGCCTTGTCATCGATCAGCGCCTGATCGATCAGACGGTCCAGCACGCCACGGCGGAACTGTTTCATGTAATCGGGATTGGCGGCCAGCTGGTTGAAGGCCTCACCCATTTGGGATTCCATACGGGCCCGCTCATTGCGGTAGGCATTCTCCAGTGCGGGGGCACTGATGTCATTGCCGTTGACGGTGGCGGGGGCGGTACGTGCCGGGCCATTGAGGTAGCTGCCTACCCCGGCCAAGGCAAAGGAGAGGATGATCAGGCCCAAGATAACCTTGGCTACCTTGCCCTGCGCCCCTTCGCGTAGTTTATCCAACATCATGTTTGTACTTATGCTCCCGAACTCGATGGGCGTAAATAATGAAAAGGCGCACCGATTGCGATGCGCCTTGGTCAAGCAGTATGAGGGAGAGCCCTCTCACTTGTCTGGTCAGAGACCAAGGACGGTGCCGATAGATATCAGCGACCGGCTTAGTTGACCGCGTCTTTCAGGGCCTTGCCGGCTTTGAAGGCAGGAACTTTACCGGCAGCGATTTCGATGGTCGCACCAGTTTGCGGGTTGCGGCCGGAACGGGCTGCACGCTCGCGAACGGCGAAAGTACCGAAACCAACCAGAGCAACCTGGTCACCCTCTTTCAGGGCTTCGCCCACGGCATCGATGAAGGCATCCAGCGCACGGCCAGCGGCAGCTTTGGAGATATCAGCACCGTCTGCAATCTTGTCAATCAGTTGAGATTTATTCACTCTTATATTCCCCTTTTATCGAACATCGCTGCGGCGCTGATTTCCCTGGCCACAACAAGTGGAGGTTTTATAACAAGCCTCCTGATCAGTTGCAAGTGACAATCTGGCGCAAACCCGCGCCACATCACGCATTGCGACTCATCATGAGTACCCGATCGGTGGTCAAGGCTACTTCCGTTGTCCGGTGCATGCAAGCCTTAACCACCCCCCGAATGCGCCAAATTTGCGGCGCATCAACATTTACACGACAGAAACGCGTTCGAAACCTTGCGGATTGTCCTGCAACGCCAGTGCAAGCACCTCATCAATCCAGCGAACCGGATAGATTTCAAGATCTTGTTTGACGTTGGCCGGGATCTCCTCGAGGTCACGTTCGTTCTCTTTCGGGATCAGCACACGCTTGATGCCACCACGGTGGGCCGCCAGCAGTTTCTCCTTGAGACCACCGATGGGCAGCACCTCGCCACGCAGGGTGATTTCACCCGTCATGGCCACGTCGGCACGCACCGGGTTGCCGGTGAGGCTGGAGACCAGGGCGGTACACATGGCGATACCGGCGCTCGGGCCGTCTTTCGGGGTCGCCCCTTCCGGCACGTGCACGTGGATGTCGCGCTTCTCGTAGAAGTCGCCGTTGATACGCAGCTTCTCGGCACGGGCCCGCACCACCGTCATGGCCGCCTGGATGGACTCCTGCATCACGTCACCGAGGGAACCGGTGTAAGTGAGCTTGCCCTTGCCCGGCATGTTGGTGGTCTCGATGGTGAGCAGATCGCCCCCCACTTCGGTCCACGCCAGCCCGCACACCTGACCAATCTGGTTCTGGTCGGTGGCCTTGCCATAGTCAAAGCGCTGTACCCCCAGGAACTCCTTGAGGTTCTCCTGGTTGACCTGAACATGCTTGATGCTCTTGTCCAGCAGGATGCGTTTGACTGCCTTGCGACAGATTTTGGAGATTTCACGCTCCAGGCTGCGCACACCCGCCTCGCGGGTGTAGTAGCGAATCACCCCGATCAGCGCCGAATCCTCAATGGTGATCTCGGATGGCTTCAGGCCGTTGCGCTGGATCTGCTTGGCCACCAGGTGCTGCTTGGCAATGTTGAGCTTCTCGTCCTCGGTGTAACCGGACAGACGGATCACTTCCATCCGGTCCAGCAGCGGACCCGGTATGTTCATGGAGTTGGAGGTGGCCACGAACATCACGTCCGACAGGTCATAATCCACTTCCAGATAGTGATCGTTGAAGCTGCTGTTCTGCTCGGGATCCAGCACCTCCAGCAGGGCGGAAGCGGGATCGCCACGCATGTCCGAGCTCATCTTGTCGATTTCGTCGAGCAGGAACAGCGGGTTCTTCACGCCGACTTTCGCCATCTTCTGGATGAGCTTGCCGGGCATGGAGCCGATGTAGGTACGGCGGTGACCACGGATCTCCGCCTCGTCACGCACCCCACCCAGGGCCATGCGCACATACTTGCGGCCGGTGGCCTTAGCGATGGACTGGCCCAGGGAAGTCTTGCCCACCCCGGGAGGCCCGACCAGGCAGAGGATGGGGCCCTTAAGCTTGTTCACACGCGCCTGCACTGCCAGGTATTCGAGGATGCGATCCTTGACCTTGTCCAGGCCATAGTGATCCGCATCCAGCACCTCCTGGGCCTTGCCTAGGTCTTTCTTGACCTTGGAGCGGGCCTTCCAGGGCACCTGCACCATCCAGTCCACATAGCTGCGCACCACGGTGGCTTCCGCCGACATGGGGGACATCATCTTGAGCTTGGCGAGCTCGGCCTGGGCCTTCTCGCGGGCATCCTCCGGCATCCCGGCCTCTTCAATCTTGCGATTGAGGGCTTCGAATTCATCCGGGCTGTCTTCCAGCTCACCCAGCTCTTTCTGGATGGCCTTCATCTGCTCGTTGAGGTAATACTCCCGCTGGCTCTTCTCCATCTGCTTCTTGACCCGAGAGCGGATGCGTTTCTCGACCTGCAACAGGTCGATCTCCGACTCCATCATGGCCATCAGAAACTCGATGCGCTCGGACACGGAGGCGATTTCCAGCACCTTCTGCTTGTCTTCGAGCTTGAGCGGCATGTGGGCAGCCATGGTATCGGCCAGGCGCGCCGCATCGTCAATCGCCGAAATCGAGGTGAGTACCTCGGGCGGGATCTTCTTGTTGAGCTTGATGTAACCTTCGAACTGGCCGATGGCAGAGCGCACCAGCACGTCCTGATCCTTCTCCTCGATGGGGGCGGACGCGATGTACTGGGCCTCCCCGACAAAGAAGTCGCGATCGTCGATCATCCGCTCAAGGCGGGCACGCTGGCCCCCCTCCACCAGCACCTTGACGGTGCCGTCCGGCAGCTTGAGCATCTGCAGAATATTGGCCACTGTCCCGACGGAGAAAATTTCCTCCACCGTCGGTTCGTCAGTCGACGCATCCTTCTGGGCCACCAGCAGGACTTTCTTGTCCTGCTCCATGGCCGCTTCCAGACAGCGAATGGATTTTTCCCGCCCCACAAAGAGTGGAATGACCATGTGGGGATAGACCACCACGTCACGAAGAGGCAGGACGGGAATCTCGATGCGTTCTGAACGCTCTAGGTTCATATATGTCCTCTCGGCTTGTTATACCGTTGGCAAAGGCTTGGCTGAGTATATGGGGGCGCAAAGATGAGATTCAATCGCCTTGGCCGTAAAAAGCATGAAAGGGGCAAAAAGCCCCTTTATGTGATTAAAAATCAGACAGTTACTCTGAGGCTGCGGCCTGAGTCTCGGGATTGTCGTAGATCATCAGGGGCGCGGAGTCTCCCTTGATCACCGTCTCGTCGATCACCACCTTGCTGACCCCTTTCAGGGAGGGCAGGTCATACATGGTGTCGAGCAGTACGGCCTCGACAATGGAACGCAGACCCCGGGCACCGGTTTTGCGCTCCATGGCCTTGCGGGCAATGGCATTGAGCGCGTCGTCACGAAACTCCAGCTCCACCTCTTCCAGGGCGAACAGCGCGGCATACTGCTTGGTCAGCGCGTTTTTCGGCTCTTTCAGGATCTGGATGAGGGCAGCCTCGTCAAGCTCGGTCAGGGTCGCGACCACCGGCAGACGGCCGATGAACTCGGGGATGAGACCGTACTTGATGAGATCTTCCGGCTCCACCTTGGCAAAGTTCTCGCTCAGGGTTGCCTTGGCATTCTTGGATTTCACCTCGGCGCCAAAACCGATGCCGGTGCCCTTGACGGAGCGCTGCTCGATCACCTTGTCCAGCCCCGCGAAAGCACCACCACAGATGAAGAGGATCTTGGAGGTGTCGACCTGCAAAAACTCCTGCTGCGGGTGCTTGCGACCGCCCTGGGGCGGCACGGAGGCGATGGTGCCTTCGATCAGTTTCAGCAGTGCCTGCTGCACCCCTTCCCCGGAGACGTCGCGGGTGATGGAGGGGTTGTCCGACTTGCGGGAGATCTTGTCGATCTCGTCGATGTAGACGATGCCACGCTGGGCCTTCTCCACGTCGTAGTCGCACTTTTGCAGCAACTTCTGGATGATGTTCTCCACGTCCTCGCCCACATAACCGGCTTCGGTCAGGGTGGTAGCATCGGCCATGGTGAAGGGCACATCCAGCAGACGAGCCAGGGTCTCGGCCAGCAGAGTCTTGCCGCTGCCGGTGGGGCCAATCAGCAGGATGTTGGATTTGCCCAGCTCCACGCCACCGGACTCGCTGCCGCTGCGAAGACGCTTGTAGTGGTTGTAGACAGCCACTGCCAGCACCTTCTTGGCGTACTCCTGACCGATCACGTAGTCGTCCAGATGGGCGCGGATCTCATGAGGGGTCGGCAGCTCGCTACCATCGCGCTTGGGAGAGATCTCGCGGATCTCTTCGCGGATGATGTCGTTGCACAGCTCGACACACTCATCACATACGTAGACGGAAGGGCCAGCGATCAGCTTGCGCACTTCATGCTGGCTTTTGCCGCAGAAAGAGCAATACAGCAGCTTGTCGCCCTCACCCTTGCGTTTCTCTGTCATTCAGCGACCTCGTTTTATCAATAGAGGATGGATCGTCCTGCTGAGTTTACAACAGGACGGGGTACCCTGCTCAGCCGCGCTGGCTCAGGATGCCGTCAACCAGACCATAGGCAACGGCCTGCTCGGCGGACATGAAGTTGTCACGGTCGGTGTCGCGCTCGATGGTGGCCATGTCCTGACCGGTATGGAACGCCAGACGATCGTTCAGGGTATTCTTGATTTTCAGGATCTCCTGGGCATGGATCTGGATGTCAGAAGCCTGCCCCTGGAAGCCGCCCAGCGGCTGGTGGATCATCACTCGGGCATTGGGCAGGCAGAAACGCTTGCCCTTGGCGCCACCGGCCAGCAAGAAGGCCCCCATGGAGCAGGCCTGCCCCATGCAGACGGTGCTCACGTCCGGCTTGATGAACTGCATGGTGTCATAGATGGACATACCCGCAGTGACGGCGCCACCCGGCGAGTTGATGTAGATGCTGATGTCCTGATCCGGGTTCTCGGACTCCAGGAACAGCAGTTGGGCCACCACCAGGTTCGCCATGTGATCCTCGACCTGACCGGTCAGGAAGATCACCCGCTCTTTCAGCAGACGGGAATAGATGTCGTAGGAACGCTCCCCTTTCGCGGTTTGCTCTACCACCATCGGGATGAGCGCATTGCGTGGGGATTCAGTCACATCGTTATAGTTCTTGTACATAAGGCATTGTCCCTAAAATAAAATGGCCCGAGTGGAGATCACACGAGCCATTATACTTAACAGTTTTGACCTTAAGTCAAATGTTCTTAGGCAGCGGCACCGGACTTGTTGATCACTTCGTCGAAGGCAACTTCTTTCTCGGTGACTTGCGCCTTGGACAGGATCAGATCGATGGCTTGATCTTCAATGGCCAGGTTGCGCACGCCGTTCAGCATCTGCTCGTTCTGCTGATAGTACTCGATCACTTCTTTCGGATCTTCGTAGGCAGTGGCCATGGACTCGATGATGCTGGTCACACGGGCGTCGTCAGCCTTGATCTCGTTGGTGCGGATGACGTCACCCAGCAGCAGACCAACGCGGACACGGCGCTCGGCCTGGGCCTGGAACAGCTCGGCCGGCAGCTCGGGGGCGTTGCCGCCCTGGAAGCCACCGAAGCGCTGCAGAGCCTGCTGACGCAGGGTGTCGATTTCCTGGGCAACAGCAGCCTTCGGCAGATCGATCTGGTTGGCTTCAACCAGGCCGTTCAGTACCTGCTCTTTCACGCTGTTTTTCAGGGCCTGGGCCAGTTCGCGCTCCATGTTCTTGCGCACTTCAGCCTTCAGCTCTTCAACGCTGCCGCTCTCGATGCCGAAACGCTTGACGAACTCTTCGGTCAGCTCGGGCAGCACTTGCTCTTCAACCTTGTGCAGCTTGGAGGCAAACTTGGCAGCCTTGCCCTTCAGGGCTTCGGCGTGGTAGTCAGCCGGGAAAGTCACCTCGATGGTGAACTCGTCGCCCGCTTTCTTGCCCAGGATGGCGTCTTCGAAGCCCGGGATCATGCGGCCAGCGCCCAGTTCCAGGGTGAAGCCTTCAGCCTTGCCACCGTCGAACTCTTCACCGTCGATGGAACCGACGAAGTCCATGGTCACACGCATGCCGTTGGCGGCAGCCACAGCGGCTTCAGTCCAGGTGGCGTGCTGCTTGCGCAGGGTGTCGATCATGTTTTCCAGGTCGCTGTCCTTAACGGTGGCAACCGGCTTCTCGACCTTGATGCTCTCCAGACCGGCAACTTCGAACTCCGGATACACTTCGAAAGTGGCGGTGAACTCGAAATCCTGACCTTCTTTGATTTCTTTCGGATCCATGGTCGGGGCGCCAGCCGGGCTCAGTTTGTTCTCGATGATGGCCTTGATGAAGTTGTTCTGCATCATTTCATCGGCAACGCGGGCGTGAGCCATGGCACCGAACATCTTCTTGATGATGGCAACCGGAGCCTTGCCAGGACGGAAACCGTCGATGCGACGGGTTTTGGCCAGGCCATTCAATTCTTTGCGCACGGCGGCGTCAACGGTAGCGGCCGGTACAGTGATGGTAAGACGGCGTTCCAGACCCTGGGTTGTCTCTACAGAAACTTGCATTCTTTTACCTCGTTCAACTCAGCACTGCGTGCTGACCCTTTATTGCCCCCGGGCAAGCCCGGAGTCTTCCTGTTTATAAAGACAACGACTGTCTTTGTGATGAGAAAATATGACGCGACATTATAGCGGCGTGCAGTGGTCGCGTCGAGCCGCACATCCCCCATCCGGGGCACAGACAGCACAATTTGCGCAAGACTTTCTCCTATATGGGGAAGCCTTGCACCGAGTTCAAGCATTCCATCCGCAATAATTTGCACTGGCTCACTCTTTTTCACGGTAAACGGGCCATTTTGATCGCCATCCGCCGCCAATCGGGCACAAAAATGGCGTGCTGCGACCCAAATTGTCCACCTTCTCGCCTGTGCCATTGCGTCCCCCGGCCGGCCTCGCTATGGTGACAGCCAATTCACGTGCTGCTGGAGTCACCCACATGTCCTTTTTCCGCTTCTTGTTCAATCTGTTCTGGTTCGTGCTGGGAGGCGTCTTCATGGGGCTGGCCTGGTGGCTGGCGGGGCTGCTCTGCTTCGTCTCCCTCATCGGGATCCCCTGGGGACGCGCCTGCTTCGTCATCGGCACCTTCACCTTCTTCCCGTTTGGCAAGCAGGCGGTGAGCCGCAAGAGCATGACGGGCCAGAGCGACATCGGCACCGGCGCCCTGGGGCTGATTGGCAACATTCTCTGGTTTGTGCTCATCGGGGTCTGGCTGGCCATCGGCCACATTGCCTCGGCGCTGGCCTGTTTCGTCACCATCGTCGGCATCCCGTTCGGCATCCAGCACCTCAAGCTGGCCCTCATCAGCCTGGCCCCCATCGGCCAGATGATAGTGACCAACCACGAGGCCGAATCGGGTCGCTACATCCGCTGAGGGCCCATCTCAGGCTATCCTTGCGGGTGGAAAAAAGGGCAGACTAGGGTCTGCCCTTTTTCATTGCCCCATTCGAGGTCTTCCATGCTGCCCAGCCATTTTTTTGCCAACCTCGCCCGTATGCGCCTCATCTACCGCTGGCCCCTGATGCGCAACATCCAGCCCGAAAACATCGCCGAGCACAGCCTGCAGGTCGCCATGGTGGCCCACGCCCTCGGTCTTATCAGCAATCGCCTGTTCGGCGCTCAGGTGGATGCAGACCGGGCCGCCGTCATGGCCCTCTACCACGACAGCAGCGAGGTGCTGACCGGGGATCT
The DNA here is from genome assembly GCF_040908005.1 of Aeromonas sp. s1(2024). Taxonomy (NCBI): domain Bacteria; kingdom Pseudomonadati; phylum Pseudomonadota; class Gammaproteobacteria; order Aeromonadales; family Aeromonadaceae; genus Aeromonas; species Aeromonas sp. s1(2024). The sequence goes on from NZ_JBFOCW010000040.1 coordinate 45,410, forward strand.
GCCCACCCCGGTCAAGTACTTCAATCCCGAAATCGCCCGCGAATACAAGAAGATTGAGCTTGCCGCCGAGCAGCGCCTGCTGGGCATGTTGCCGCCTGAGCTGGTAGAGGACTTTCGCCCCCTGCTCGACTCCGGCGCCCAGGACGAGGCCCTCACCAGCCTGGTGAAGGATGCAGACACCCTCTGCGCCTACACCAAGTGTCTGGAGGAGCTGAGCGTCGGCAACCGGGAGTTCGAGCCCGCGCGAAAGCGCCTCGAGCAGATGCTGGACGCCAGGATGAACCCCGCCATGCGCTACTTCATCGATGTCTTCGTGGGGAGTTTTTCACTGCCTCTCGATGAGTTGAATGCCCATTGATGCCATTAACACGGCACCGGGCATCATCTCCTCCTGCGTATTGCCCCGATAACCGCCACGTCGGGGGTTTCCCCACAAAAGAGTGACAATAAAAAGGGCCCCGCAGGGCCCTTTATCACATCCATGGGCATCAATGCCCCAGTTCCCGGGACGGCACCAGGCCGCTCGCCCGCCAGGCAGGATAGAGGGTCGCCACCAGGCTCATCAGGATGGCGGCGCCGGTCACGATGAGCAAGTCCTGCATGTGCAGCTCGGTCGGCAGGAAGTCGATGAAGTAGATGTCGGGATTCAGGAAACGGTGCCCGATAACCCCTTCGATGGCGCTCAGGATCTGGGTCAGCTTGCTGGAGAGCAGACCGCCAAGCAGGGCGCCGAGCAAGGCTCCCGCCACCCCGTTCACCATCCCCTGGATGACGAAGGTAAGCCGGATCTGGCCCGGGCTCGCCCCCATGGTCTTCAAGATGGCAATCTCGCTGCGCTTCTCATTCACCGCCATCACCAGAGTAGAGACGATGTTGAAGCAGGCCACCGCCACCACCATCAGCATCACCACGTACATCACGGTGCGCACCATCTGGATGTCCTGATAGAGATAACCCTGACGGCTCATCCAGCTACTGATATAGACGTAGTGCGGGAATTTCTGGGCCGCCGCCACCGTGATGGACTGGGCCTTGAGCACGTCGTTCACCTTGAGGCTGAACCCCTCCACCGCGCTGCCCATGCCGGTGATGGCCTGGGCGTCCGCCAGGTGCATGAAGCCGAGCAGGCCGTCGAGCTGGCCGCCGATCTCGAGCAGCCCCACCACGGTGAGCGCCTCCCGTTTCGGGTTCTTGATGCCGGCGGCATCACCCGCCTGGGGCAGCAGCAGGGTGACGGTGTCCCCTGTCTTGACCCCCAGCTTGTCGGCGATGATCTTGCCGAGGATGACCCCGTGTTCACCCGCCTGCAGCTCGCGAAGGCCCCGACCCGTCATGAAGTTGCCCGCATCGGAGAGATTGGCTTCCAGCTCCGGCAGCACCGCACGCAGCTGGACCCCCTTGAGGGCGGAGCCGTGCTCCAGCAGGCCGTCCAGGCGAATGACGGGGGCAGCCGCCTCCACCCCGGGCTGAGCCAGCAGGTAGTCCCTGAGCCGCGGCCAGTCAGGCAGTGGCGCCTCCATGCCGATGAGCTCGCCGTGGGGGACCACGGAGAGCACCCGGTTCTTGAGCTCCCGCTCGAACCCGTTCATGGCGGAGAGGCCAAGAATGAGGGCCATCACCCCGAGGGCGATGCCGATGAGGGAGGAGGCCGAAATGAAGGCGATGAAGCCGTTGCGACGGCGGGAGCGGCTGTAACGCAGGCCCAGGAACAGGGGCAGCGGTTTGAACATCAGGCGACCTCCGCCATGATGCCGCTCACCAGGGTGACCCGGCGGTGGAGCTTGGCCGCCAGGCTCAAGTCATGGGTCACCACCACGAACGCGGTGCCAAGCTCGCGATTGAGCTCGCACAAGAGCTCATAGACGGCGGTGGCGCTGGCGTGATCCAGGTTGCCGGTGGGCTCATCCGCCAGCACCAGGCTGGGTTCGTTGACCAGGGCTCGGGCGATGGCCACCCGCTGGCGCTCGCCACCGGAGAGCTCGGACGGTCTGTGGTTGAGACGGTGGGAGAGCCCCACCCGCCCCAGCATCTTGCTCGCCTTCTCGGTGGCGCTGGCCACCGACTCACCGGCGATCAGCAGCGGCATGGCCGCATTTTCCAGTGCGCTGAATTCCGAGAGCAGGTGGTGGAACTGGTAAACGAAACCCAACTCCTGGTTGCGAAACCTCGCCTGGGTGCGGCTGTCCCAGCCATGGATGTCCTGCCCCTTGAACAGCACGGCGCCGCTGGAGGGGTTGTCCAGCGCCCCCATCAGGTGCAGCAGGGTGGTCTTGCCGGAGCCCGAGCTCCCCACCACCGCCAGCATCTCCCCGGGGGCAACGTCCAGCTCGATCCCCTTGAGTACCTGGGTCTCCAGATTGCCCTCTTTGTAGACATGATTGAGGGCCTGGCAGCGCAGCAGCGGCTCGCAGGAGACGGATTGATTCATAACGGGGGCTCCACTTGCACCAGTAACAACAGAAGATGAATTATTCATAACGCAGCGCCTCCGCCGGTTTGACCCGGGCCGCGCGGGAGGCCGGGTAAAGGGTGGCACTGAAACTCAGCAGCACGGCACCCAGCAGGATGGTCATGACCTGGGCCGGCTCGACGATGACCGGCAGACCGCTGCCCCCCGCCGCCATATAGAGGTTGAGCCCAAGGGCATTGAGCAGAGGATTGAGGCCGAAGCAGAGCGCCAGCCCCGCCAGCCCCCCGAACAGGGCGCCGATGACGCCGCTCGACGCCCCCAGCACCATGAAGATCTTGACGATGCCGGATTCGCTCATGCCCATGGTACGCAGGATGGCCACCTCCCCTTCCTTGTCGGTGACCACCATCACCAGGGCGGAGAGGATGTTGAAGGTGGCGACCGCGATGATCAGCACCAGCATCAGCCCCATCATCCGTTTTTCCATGGCCACCGCCTGGAACAGCTCGCCGCGCTCGCGGCGCCAGTCCTGCCACTCCAGCCCGTCCGGCAACGCGGTCTTCACCACCTCGTCGGCGGCGAAGGGATCGTCCAGCCAGAGGCGGATGCCGCCCACCTTGTCTGCGGGCAGGCGCAGCATGCGCTGGGCATCCCCGAGGGCAATCAGGGCCACCTGGCTGTCCACGTCGGCGCCGACCCCGAAGATGCCGGAGACGGTGAAAAGACGCTGGGCCGGCACCCGGCCAAAGGGGGTAAAGCGGGTACCTTCGGTCAGAATGAGACGCACCTGGTCGCCGATAGAGACCTTGAGTCGGCTGGCCACCCCCTGCCCCAGCACGATGTGGTATTCACCGGCCTGCAGGCTGTCAAGGCGCCCTCCCAGCATCTGGGCGTGCAGGATGTCATCCTTGGGCCAGCGGGCGGGATCGATCCCCTGCACGCTCACGCCGGTGAGTTGACCCGGGCTTTGCAGCATGCCTTCGCTGTCGAGCATGGGGGCCGTGGCCACCACGTGGGGCAAGCCGGCCAGATCGAGCAGACCTTCGGGCTCGGCCTCGATGCGTCCGGCCTGATTGGTCACCACCACATGGGGGATCACCCCGAGGATGCGCCCCTTGAGCTGGCCTTCGAACCCGTTCATCACCGAGATCACCACCATCAGGGCGGCGACCCCGATGGCGATGCCAAAGGTGGAGAACAGGGAGATAAAGGAGACGAAGCGGTTACTGCGTCGCGAGCCTGCATAACGCAGGCCGATGGCCAGCGACAGTGGCTGAAAAAGTCCGGTCTTCAAGGATATCTACGTTGCCAACGAAATAAGATACCGGATAATAAAGGGAAACCGTCTATGACAACAAGGGATAGCCTCCATGCAGGAACAGTTCTTCAGCGTCACCCATGCCACGCCGGTCAATGTGATCCCCATGCCGGCCGACTTTCGTCTGCCGACGCTGGAGGCCCTGGAGGCCGAGTTGCCCGAGCCGTTTCGCATCGCCTCCGCCATCACCTCCATCGATCTGGTGAGCAGCCGGTTGCTGCGCAGCCAGAACGAGTCCATGCACGATCTGGTGGAGATCATCAATCAGCAGTCCCGCAAGATCGACATGATCATGGGCTATGTGCTGGCGGCCCAGGATCACCCCGAGCACCGCTTCCACACCCTGCGCTTTGGCGCCGGGCAGCTCACCTACCTGCACCCCCACCAGGGGCACGGGAAGGCCCCCGTCCTGCACCAGATCGTGCGGCTCAAGATCTTCCTGCGGGAAGAGGCCTCCGCCGTCTACTGCTACGGCGAGGTCGTGCAGCGGGACGCCGGAGAGCATGGCACCCACGTGGTGCTCGACTACGTGCGCATCCGCGAGGATGACCGGGAGCTGCTGGTGCGCGCCAGCCTGCATGTGCAGTCGAAACAGCTCAAGCTGCGTGCCCAGGAACGTCAGCGCTAACCCAGGTCCATGTCAAAAGAACGCCAACAGTAAAAGACTCCGATGATGCCAATGACCCTCCCCGCCTTGCCCGCCAAAGCGGGCCAGAAGACAACGTTCGGCCAGCTGGTCGGCAGCAGCCTGGCTCTGGTTGCCGCCCGCCTCACCCGGGAAGCCCGAAGACCCGTCCTGCTGGTCACCGCCGATACCCCGAGCGCCCTGCGCCTTGAACAGGAACTGGGGTTCCTGCTGGCGGATCAGGATTGCCCGGTGCTGCTGTTCCCGGACTGGGAGACCCTGCCCTACGACAGCTTCTCTCCCCACCAGGACATCATCTCCCAGCGCCTCGAGACCCTCTACCAGTTGCCGCAGATGCGCCACGGCGTGCTCATCGTGCCCATCTCCACCCTGATGCTGCGCACGGCGCCCCAGGCTTATCTCGACAAATACAGCCTGATGGTCACAAGCGGCCAGCGCCTCAACCTGCAGCAGCTGCGCGGGCGTCTGGCGGAGGCGGGCTACGTGGCGGTGGAACAGGTGCTGGAGCACGGCGAATTCGCCGCCCGCGGCTCCCTGCTGGATCTCTTCCCCATGGGGAGCAGCCGCCCCTATCGCATTGATTTTTTCGACGACGAGGTGGACTCCATCCGCCCGTTCGACCCCGAGACCCAGCGCTCCAGCGAGCCGGTGAAGTCGGTGAGCCTCCTGCCCGCACGGGAATTTCCCACCGACGAGGGGGCCATCGAGCTGTTTCGTGGCCAGTATCGCGAACAGTTCGAGATCTCCCGCGCCGAGGGCTCCGTCTATCAGGAGGTGAGCAAGGGGCGCTGGCCCGCCGGCATTGAATACTACCTGCCGCTCTTCTTCCAGCAGACCGCCAGCCTGTTTGATTACCTGCCCGAAAACACCCTGCTGCTCACCGTGGGGGAGATCTACCCCGCGGCCCAGCGCTTCTGGAACGACATCGGCCAGCGCTATGAAGACAGACGCTGGGACAACACCCGTCCCCTGCTGCCGCCCCAGCAGATCTATCTGTCGGTGGAGCAGCTCTTCGCCGCCCTCGGGGACTATGGCGCCGTGCGTCTGCAGGAGGCGACCGTTGACGGCGGAGCGGGTCAGCAGGATCTGCCCCTCGCCCCCCTGCCGGATCTGCAGCTCGACCACAGCAAGGAGCAACCCCTGCTGGCCCTTGACGGCTTCCTGCAAGGCTTTGCCGGGCGCACCCTGTTTGCGGTGGAGTCCGAGGGGCGGCGCGAGGGGCTCGGGGATCTGCTCGCACGGATCAACCTGCAACCCCGGGAGTTTGCTTCCCTCGACGCCTTCCTGGTGAGCGATGCGCGCCACGGGCTGCTGGTCTGTCCCCTGGAGCGGGGCTTCCTGCTGCAAGAGCCCGGCCAGACGCCCCTTGCCCTCATCACCGAAGCCGAGCTGCTCGGCGGCAAGATCCGCAGCAAGCGCCAGCGGGACAAGAACAAGAACCTGAGCTCGGATGCGGTGATCCGAAACCTGGGCGAGCTGACTCAGGGCCAGCCTGTGGTGCACCTGGATCACGGGGTCGGTCGCTACCTGGGGCTCGAGACCATAGACGCAGGCGGCCTGCCCACCGAGTTTCTGACCCTGGAATACGCCGGCGGCGACAAGCTGTTCGTGCCGGTCACCAGTTTGCACCTGATCAGCCGCTACACCGGCTCCGACAACCCGCCCAGCCACAAGCTCGGCGGCGAGGCCTGGGTCAAGGCGCGGCGCAAGGCGGCGGAAAAGGTGCGGGACGTGGCGGCCGAGCTGCTGGATGTCTATGCCATGCGGGCAGCCCGTCACGGTTTTGCCTTCAAACACGACCGGGAGGCCTACCGCCAGTTTGCCGCGAGCTTCCCGTTCGAGGAGACCGAGGATCAGCTCAATGCCATCAACGCTGTGCTCGGCGACATGTGCCAGGCCAAGAGCATGGATCGGCTGGTGTGCGGCGATGTGGGCTTTGGCAAGACAGAAGTGGCGATGCGGGCGGCGTTTGTGGCCGTGCACGGCGGCAAGCAGGTGGCCGTGCTGGTGCCCACCACCCTGCTCGCCCAGCAGCACTACGACAACTTCCGCGACCGATTCGCCAACTGGCCGGTGCGGGTGGAAGTGCTGAGCCGCTTCCGCTCCGCCAAGGAGCAGAGCGCCGTGATGAAGGAGATGGCCGAGGGCAAGGTCGACATCATCATCGGCACCCACAAGCTGCTGGGCGCCGAGCTCACCTTCAAGGATCTGGGCCTGCTCATCGTCGACGAGGAGCACCGCTTCGGGGTGCGCCAGAAGGAGAAGATCAAGGCGCTGCGCGCCGACGTGGATATCCTCACCCTCACCGCGACCCCCATTCCCCGCACCCTCAACATGGCCATGTCCGGCATGCGGGATCTCTCCATCATCGCCACCCCGCCCGCCAAGCGCCTCGCCATCAAGACCTTCGTGCGCCAGCACGAACCTGCGGTGGTGCGCGAGGCGGTACTGCGGGAATTGAAGCGCGGCGGCCAGGTCTACTACCTGCACAACGACGTGGAGAGCATCGAGAAGTGCGCCGCCGATCTTGCCGAGCTGGTGCCGGAGGCGCGCATCGGCATCGCCCACGGCCAGATGCGCGAGCGGGAGCTCGAGCGGGTGATGTCGGACTTCTACCACCAGCGCTTCAACCTGCTGGTCTGCACCACCATCATCGAGACCGGCATCGACGTCCCGAGCGCCAACACCATCATCATGGACCGGGCGGATCATCTTGGTCTCGCCCAGCTGCACCAGCTGCGGGGCCGGGTCGGTCGCTCCCACCACCAGGCCTATGCCTACCTGCTCACCCCCCATCCCAAGCTGATGACCAAGGATGCGGCCAAGCGGCTGGAGGCCATCGCGTCCCTCGAAGATCTCGGTGCCGGCTTTGCGCTCGCCACCCACGATCTGGAGATCCGGGGCGCGGGTGAGCTGCTGGGCGACGATCAGAGCGGCCAGATTGAATCGGTGGGCTTCACCCTCTACATGGAGATGCTGGAGCAGGCGGTGGAGGCGCTCAAACATGGCAAGGAGCCGTCGCTGGAGCAGCTCATGAGCCAGCACACCGAGGTAGAGCTGCGCCTGCCCGCCTTGCTCCCGGACGACTACATCCCGGACGTCAACATGCGCCTCTCCATGTACAAGCGCATCGCCAGTGCGGCGGACGAGCAGGAGCTGCGGGAGCTCAAAGTGGAGCTCATCGATCGCTTCGGTCTCTTGCCGGAGCCGACCAAGACGCTGATGGAGCTGGCCGCCTTCCGCCAGCGCGCCACGGCGCTGGGCATTCGCCGGGTGGAGATGAGCGAGCGCGGCGGCTATCTGGACTTTACCCAGGAAACCCGCGTCAACCCGGCCTATCTGGTCAAGCTGCTCTCGGAGCAGCCGCGCATCTACAAGATGGACGGGCCGACCCGGCTGCGCTTCCAGGTGCCGACCCAGGACAGGGCCATGCGCCTCAAACTGGTGGACGGCCTGCTGGCGGATCTCGCCCGCCATGCCACCCCCTGAGGGGAAGCATGACGTCAGCAGGGCGCGACCTGCCGCCCATAACAACGGGAGCCCCAGGGCTCCCGTTTCGTTGCTGGCAAGGGGCGGCATCTCGCCCCCGGCCCGCCTTCTTGCCCCCGACGCCTCGGTTCGCCCTTCTGGCAGCACCATTTTGCCGCCGAATCCATCTGTTGATACGATGCATTGAGTCATAACCCATCTGAAAAACAGATGGATGTGGGGATGATCGTGGGCAAAAAACGGGGTCAACGCACCTCGATAGCCCCGCAGATGGCCCGTGCCGTATTTATCCCGCCCACGTATCCAGACCAGGTATCCAGGCCAGGCATCCCGGCAAGGGGGCCACCAGCCATTGCACCGCGACAACCGAGGCGCCGCGTCAGTCCGTCAGTCCGTCAGTCCGTCAGTCCGTCAGTCCGTCAGTCCGTCAGTCCGTCAGTCCGTCAGTCCAGTCCAGTCCAGTCCAGTCCAATCCAGTCCGCCAGCATATCAACCTGGTTCAACCCGCCAGCACGCCAATAAGAACGGGAGCCTTGACGGCTCCCGTGACGAAGGGACGCTGGCCCGGGCTCAGCCCTGGTTGGCCGGATCCTCGTGGGCGGAGAACTCCCGCATGAAGGCCTCGGCCCGCTCCACCATCCTGGTGGACCCGACGAAGTAGGGGGTCCGCTGGTGCAGGGCGGTAGGCTGGATGTCCATGATGCGGCCAAAGCCATCGGACGCCTTGCCACCGGCCTGCTCCACCAGGAAGGCCATGGGGTTGCACTCATAGAGCAGGCGCAGCTTGCCGTTCGGGGAGTTGGTGCCGGACGGGTAGATGTAGATGCCCCCCTTGAGCAGGTTGCGGTGGAAATCCGACACCAGGGAGCCGATGTAGCGGGAGGTGTAGGGCCTGTGAGTCGCCTCGTCACGCTCCTGGCAGTATTTCAGGTACTTCTTCACCCCGTCCGGGAACTTGATGTAGTTGCCCTCGTTGATGGAGTAGATCTTGCCCTCCTCCGGAATGCGGATGTTCTCGTGGGAGAGGCAGAAGCAGCCGATGGAGGGGTCATAGGTGAAGCCGTTGACCCCAAAGCCGGTGGTGTAGACCAGCATGGTGGAGGAGCCGTAAACCACGTAGCCCGCCGCGACCTGACGGTGACCCGGCTGCAGGAAGTCCTCCAGAGTGACCCCGGCGCCCGGTTTGCTGACCCGGCGGTAGATGGAGAAGATGGTCCCGACCGAGACGTTGACGTCGATGTTGGAGGAGCCGTCGAGGGGGTCTATCAGCACCACGTACTTGGAGTGACGAGAGAGCTCGGAATCGAAGGAGACGAAGTCCTCCTCCTCCTCAGAGGCCATGCCGCACACCTCGCCACGGGCCTCCAGCGCCGCCTTGAAGCGCTCGTTGGCATAGACGTCCAGCTTCTGCTGCACCTCGCCCTGCACGTTTTCGGCGCCGATGGAGCCGATGATGTCCGCCAGACCCGCCTTGTTGATCTCCCGGTTCACCACCTTGGCGGCCAGGCGGATGGAGCTGAGCAAGGAGGTCAGCTCGCCGGTCGCGGTCGGGTAGTCCGCCTGCTTTTTGACGATGAACTCGCCCATGGTGATCATGTTTCGCATTCTTGTTCCTTTAAGATCGTTTCCGTTGGCCGTTGAAAACGTTTGCAAGTGTCGGCAAAAAAAGTGCCGATCCCCGGCAGCGTTGTTTTGTAACCCAATGTAACGCCTGTTTTTTGTTTTTGCAGCGAATTAAGCCGTTCTTTAAATCGCCAGAAAACCGCGCCACCACGGGCTTTCGCCGTGAAACAAGGGTGCCATCCGGCATCTTTTGGGGGGTTAATTCGTGACAAGAATGCATCCTGGCCGACGCGGCTGCCCGCCTTGCTCCCCCTGGCGCCCGGCAATGTTGCGCCAGAGGCTCCCCTCTTGAGATCTCCCCCCCAATCCCGCACACTGGCTGCGCTTTGGAAGCAAAAAAACATAAGGATATTCAATGAAAAAGTCGCTTATCGCCGGGGCGGTTGCCGCTCTGCTCACCCTCCCCGTCCTCGCTGCCCAGGTGCCTGAAGGCACCCAGCTTCTGCCAGCCGCCCAGCAAGTGTTCGTGCGCAACATCGGCACCGAGCCTGCCTCCATCGATCCCCAGATGGTGGAAGAGAGCGCGGGCAGCGACGTCGTCAACGATCTGTTCGAGGGGCTCTATACCCTGGATGGCAACGGCAAGCTGCAGGCGGCGGGCGCCCTTGGCTACGAGCTCGATGCCACGGGCACCGTCTACACCTTCAAGCTCAGACCCGATGCCAAATGGTCCAACGGCGAGCCGGTGACGGCGGCGGACTACGTCTATGGCTGGCAGCGGGCGGCGGACCCCAAGAACGCCTCCAACTACGCCTGGTTCATCGAGCTGACCGGCGTCGCCAATGCCAGCGACGTGGTGCAGGGCAAGCAGAGCCCGGATGCCCTGGGGATCAAGGCGCTCGATGACTACACCCTGCAGATCACCCTGAAAAACCCGGTCCCCTTCTTCCTCAAGACCCTCTCCCACTACACCACCTTCCCGGCGCCCAAGGCCACCATCGAGAAGTTCGGTCATGAGTGGGTCAAACCGGCCAACATCGTCTCCAACGGCGCCTTCGCCCTCAAGGAGTGGACCCCGAACGAGCGCCTCATCGCCGAGCGCAACCCCCACTACTGGGACAACGAGCACACCGTGCTGAACAAGGTGATCTATCTGGAGATCGTCTCCGATACCGCGGCCTACAACCGCTATCGTGCGAGCGAGCTGCACTACACCACCTATCCCCTGGAGCAGTATCAGCAGATCAAGCGCCAGAGCCCGGAGGAGCTGGTGAGCGCCCCCATGCTCGCCACCTACTACTACGTCTTCAACACCCAGCGCAAACCCTTTGACGACGTCAGGGTGCGCAAGGCACTGTCTCTTGCCATCGACCGGGACACCATCACGGAGAAGATCCTGGGACAGGGGCAGCTCTCCGCCTTCAGCCTGACCCCGCCGAGCGTGGACGGCTTCGAGCTCAAACGCCCCGCCAGCGAGCTGATGAGCAAGGAAGAGCGCATCAAGCAGGCCAAGGCGCTGCTTGGCGAGGCGGGTTACGGCCCTGACAAGCCGCTGACGGTGGACATCCTCTACAACACCAACGAGGGGCACAAGAAGATAGCGCTCGCCATCTCCTCCATGTGGAAGCACAATCTGGGGGTCAAGGCGGAGCTCAACAACATGGAGTGGAAGACCATGGTGTCGGCCCTGAACGAGGGTGACTTCGGGGTGAGCCGCTACTCCTGGAACGGAGACTACAACGATGCCTCCACCTTCCTCGACATCATGACCTCCAGCAGCAGCGCCAACAGCGGCAAGTGGTTCAACAAGGAATACGACGCCCTCCTGGCCAAGGCCCATGACGCCAAGGACCCCGCCGAGCGCAACCGCCTCTATCAGCAGGCCGAGGTGCTGATCGACGAGGAGGCCCCCATCGCCCCTGTCTACTTCTACGTGAAATCACGGCTGCTCAAACCCAACGTCAAGGGCTACCCCTACCAGAACCCGCAAGACCTTGTCTATGCCAAGGATCTCTATCTGACGGCGCAGTGACGCTGGGCACCGAACCAAAAGACCGCCTCGAGGGCGGTCTTTTTCTCCTACTTTTCCTGACAGCCCGCCACTGCAAGCCGGGCGCCCCTTCGCACCGTCACGGGCCTGACCAGCAACTGCGCCAGCAGCACCCCCATCAGGGTCATGCCGCCACCGATGAGGTGATAGCTGGTGAGCCGCTCCCCGAGCCAGCTGATGGCAAGGGCTGCCGTCATGACCGGCAACAGGTTCATGAAGATGGCGGTGCGGCTCGCCCCGAGCAGGGCAATGCCCTGCATCCAGAGCCAGGGCGAAAGGGCCGAGGTCGGGATCCCCGCATAGAAGATGAGCCAGAGGGCGCTGCCATCGGGCCAGTGCCCGTCCACCAGCAGATAGAAGGGGGTGAGGAACAGGAGGCTGCACAGCACCTGACCGTAGAGCATGGACCAGTTGTCCAGCCCCAGATCCCAGCGCTTGAGCAGCACGCTGTAGAGCGCATAGGTGGCCGCCGAGAGCAGCATGTAAACGGAACCGATATGGATGCCCTGGGTCAGCAGCCGGGCCGGATCCCCCTGCCCCAACAAAATCGCCAGCCCCAGAATGGAGATGGCGCCTCCCAGCAGCGCCCCCCAGGTGGGCCGCTCGCGCAGCAACCAGATGCTGAGCAGCACTGTCATCAAGGGGGTCAGCCCCATCATCAGGCCAATCTCGGTAGCCCCCAGGGTCTGGGCCGCGTAATAGCCAAAGGTCTGGTTCAAGACCATGCCGAGCAGGGCCAGCACCGCCAGCTTCGAGAAACCGGCCCGCAGCTTGCGACGCTCGCGCCAGGCCCGGTGAGCCAGAAACGGGGTCAGCACCAGGGCCGCCACCATCCAGCGCGACCAGGCGAGCGCCGCAGGAGACAACACCCCGACCGCCAGCTTGCTGACGATGCCATTGCCGGCCCAGATGGCCATGCAGGAGAAGGGAAACAGGAAGGCAAGGGGCATTGCGATATCCAGAATAAAAAGGCGGGTATTGCGCGCGAGTATAGAGAGGCAATCAGGATAAGCAAGCCTGCCAACGCAGGAAGAAGCGCCATGACGCGAACGGTTGGCACCGCGCCCAGGCGCCATCAACAATCATGCCCGCACAGGGGCGGGCATGAGGGGGACCAGGGTCAGCCTGAGGCGCCTCAGGCGGCATCCATGTGGAGCCTTGAAATCAGTTCATTGACCTCGAGCACCGTCTGGCGATGGGGAATGTCGGCTTGCAATGGCATCATCAGCAAGCCCGACTGGAAATCGAAGCGCCCCCTGCCGTGGATGTAAATCCGCCCCTTGAAGAAGGTTTTGACATGTTTTGCCACCATCAGTGGCAGGTACTTCTTGAACACTCTCATCGTTTGCAACCTCTTGAAGTTGTATCCGTATGACAGCAGCTTATGCGAAATAATTCCGTTAAATTTATATAAAAAACCGGAAAATTCGACTCTCTCTTCCCCAAAAAACCAAACTGTAACTTATTATTAACTTTTACCGTATTGTATGCGGTCCTTCCAGCCAGAGCAAGACTCCTTTGCCATCTTGCCATTCGATGCAGGCCAGCCCGGACGTCGCGAACATGGGGGCCCCTGCCGCCGGGCAGAGACTCTGGACCAGATACCCCACCAGCGGCAGGTGGCTGACCATAAGGATGTTGTCATGCTCCGCCGCCAGCTCCGTGAGGTAGCTTGCCACGAAAGCCGGATCCCCGTAGGGGGTGATGTCGCCGCTCTCCTCGACCTTGAGGGCCTTGGGCAACACGGGGGCGATGGCCTGCCAGGTCTGTCTGGCACGCAGATAGTTGCTGTGGATCACCAGGTTCAGGGAGCCTGCCAATTGGGGAGCCAGCCAGCCCGCCATGTGGATGGACTCTTCGATGCCTTGCTCGGTCAGTGGACGCTGTTCATCAGTCTTTGCGTTCATGCCAGCCTGGCCATGACGCATGATGTAGATTTTCATTACAACCTCGCCCAGGGGGCCTGTTTAAATAGCGGGGGGATCTTACCCCGCCATGCCGGGGGAAACAATTGCGCCACCTCTCAGAAAAGGGTTTGCCTCGCAAGATAGCGGGGTCGATAATCATGTTTAAATTCAAATAAATTCACCGCGAGCCCCTCCCCAATGAGCCCATATGCCAGTCCCAATGACCATCGGCGGTATCACTATCTGGAGCTGGCAAATCGGCTCAGGGTCTTGCTGATCTGTGATCCCGAGACCGACAAATCCGCCGCCTCCCTGGCGGTGAATACCGGCCACTTCGACGATCCTGCCGATCGCCAGGGCATGGCCCATTTCCTCGAGCATATGCTGTTTCTCGGTACCCGCACCTACCCCAAACCCGGTGAGTACCAGCAATTCATGAGCCGTCACGGGGGCAGCAACAACGCCTGGACCGGTACCGAGTTCACCAACTTCTTCTTCGACATCGACAACGGCTTCTTCGAGGCGGGGCTCGACCGGTTCTCCCAGTTCTTCATCTGCCCCACCTTTGCACCGGAGTGGGTCGACAAGGAGCGCAACGCGGTGGACTCCGAGTACCGCCTCAAGCTGCAGGACGACGTGCGCCGCAGCTACCAGGTGCACAAGGAGACGGTCAATCCGGACCACCCCTTCTCCAAATTCTCGGTGGGCAACCTCGACACCCTGGCGGATCTCCCCGGCCGGGATCTGCGTTCGGATCTCATTGCGTTCTACGAAACCCACTACAGTGCGGATCGCATGGCGCTGGTCATGCTTTCACCGGCACCCATCGAGACCCAGCTGGCCTGGTGTGATCGCTTCTTTGGTGCCATTCCGGATCGCCGCCTCGGCCCTCCGGTACTGAGCCATCCTCTCTATCGGCTCGATGATCTCGGCATTCGCATCCAGCTGACCCCGGTCAAGGAGACCCGCAAGCTGGCGCTGACCTTCCCGCTGCCGTGCGTGGATGAGTATTACGACAAAAAACCCCTCACCTTCCTGAGCCACCTCATCGGCTATGAGGGGGAAGGCAGCCTGCTCTCCCTGCTCAAGGGGCGGGGCTGGGTCAATCAGCTCGCCGCCGGCGGCGGCATCAGCGGCGCCAACTTCAAGGACTTTGGCGTGAGCTTTGGCCTCACCCCCCTTGGGCTTGAGCATGTAGACGAGATCATCGCCGCCCTGTTTGGCTATCTGAAGCTCATCGAGCGGGGCGGGGTGCAGGCCTGGCGCTATGAGGAGAAGCGCAGCGTGCTGGAATCCGCCTTCCGCTTCCAGGAGCGGGGCCGGGCCCTCGACACCGTCTCCGGCCTCGTGCTCAACCTGTTCAGCTACGGGCCGGACGATCTGCTCTACGGCGACTACATGATGCGCGAGTTCGATGAGCCGCTGATCCGGCGCTTCCTCGCCAAGCTGACCCCCCACAACCTGCGGGTGACCATCCAGGCCCCGGAAGCGAGCACGGATCGCCTCGCCCGCTGGTACCAGACACCCTACAGCGTCCAGAGCATCAGCGAGGCCGAGAAGATCCGCTGGCAGCAGAGTGAACCGGATCCCGCCCTGCACCTGCCGGCGCCCAACCCCTTCATCAGCACCCGCCTCGACGCCCGTCTGCCGGCGCTGCCCGCCGACATGCCGTCCTGCCTCATCGACAGGCCCGGTTTCCGGCTCTGGCACCTGCATGAGCATCAGTTCAGCGTGCCCAAGGGCAGCCTTTATATCTCCGTCGACAGCGAACATGCGGTCAAGAGCCCGCGTCACATCGCCATGGCGCGTCTGGCCGTGGAACTGCTCACGGATCACCTCAACGCCCTCACCTACCCGGCGGAGCTCGCGGGCCTTGGCTACCAGATTTATGCCCATCAGGGGGGCTTTACCATCAACCTCAGCGGCTTTGCCGACAAGCAACCGCTGCTGCTCGACATGATCCTCGGCAACCGCACCCTGGGGTATCCGGATCCGGCCCGCTTTAGCGAGATCAAGGAGCAGCTTATCCGCAACTGGGAGAACCAGTCCAAGACCCGCCCCATCTCCCAGTTGTTCAACCAGCTCACCAGTTTGCTGCAACCCAACAACCCGCCCTTCGAGCAGCTGTTGCGCCACCTGCGCACCGTCGAACTCGGGGAGATGCCCGGCTTCGTCTCCGAGCTCTTTGCCAGGGTGCATCTGGAGGCCCTGGTACACGGAGACTGGACGGCCGCCGAGGCCCTCGAACTCGCGGCCCTGCTGGAGCGCCACCTCGGTGCCAACAGCCAGCCCAGCGCCGAGACCCGCCGCCCCCTCATCTCCATCCAGGACAGAGGCACCCTCATTCGCGAGCAGGGGTGCGATCACGAGGACTCGGCGCTGCTGGTCTACTACCAGTCCCGCACCACCCGGGCGCGGGATCTCGCCTGCTTTACCCTGGCGAACCACATCATGTCCTCTACCTTCTTTCACGAGCTGCGCACCCGCCAGCAACTGGGGTATGTGGTGGGCGCCGGCAACCTGCCTCTCAATCGCCATCCGGGGCTGATCTTCTATATCCAGTCGCCGGTGGCGGGACCGCAGATCCTGCTCGATGCGGTGGAGGAGTTTATCGACCTCTTCCCGCTCGCCATGCTCGAATTTACCGAGCAACAGTGGCAAGAGAGCAAGGCGGGGCTGCAAGCCCAGTTGAGCGAGCGGGATGCCAACCTGCGCAGCCGCGGCCAGCGGCTCTGGGTCAGCATCGGCAACAAGGATCTGGGGTTTGATCAGCGGGAACGGGTCTGCGACGAGGTGGGCAAGTTGAGCCGCGCCGATCTGGTGCGCTTTATCACCCAGCTGCGATCGCGCACCTCCGATCGGCTGATCCTCTGCAGCTATGGTCAGGGGCACGAACATGACGAGCGGATCACCGGCCAGTTTATCGACGATCCACGGGCATTTCGGCTCAACGCCGCCACCTTCGAAGGCTGACCTCCCCTGTTGGCAACGCGCAGGCAATAAAAAGCCGACCCTGTGGGGTCGGCTGGAAAAACCATAATCAATTGCGACCAGAGCCGCCAAAAGTGAACATGAGCGTGAAAATCAGACACTGGGTTGATGTTCGACCGGCGTTCAAACCAGAGCTCATCGGTCGGCACCAGCAGTGATTGAGAAACAGCCTCATCTTAGGCATTTCCCTGATTTTCCACGTTGATCTATGTCAAAGGAGGTAAAACAAGCGCCACTTCCCTCGTTGGCAGCGGCCTCGCGCCCTCCTCAGCCCCGGCGGATAAGCCGGTAAGCCACCTCGTCGAAATAGGAGAGCTGCCCCGAGAGCACCCTGGGGTGATCCAGCTCAGCCCCCCGGCCCAGCACCTCGACACCAAAGTCGCGCTCAAACAGGGTGCGCACCTCCATCTCCCCCACCGAGAACGGCGGCTGTAGCTGCTGCTCGGGCTGATACTCGAGGGTCACCAGCAACACCTGCCCTCCCGCCTCCACCAGGCGGCTCATCAGGGCGGCATACTGGCGGCGCATGGCGCCCGGCAAGGCGATGAGGGCCGCCCTGTCATAGACCAGGCGATAACGCTGACCAAGCTCCGGAGCGGCGAAGAAGTCCCCCTGATAGATGCGCAGATCCTCGTGCCGGTGGCACTGATAGGGACCCACCTCGCTTCTCTCTGCACTCAGGTTGTTCTCGTCAAAAAACTGGGTAATGGCGAGCTCGGAGAGCTCGAAGCCATCCACCGGATGCCCCTGCTCACGCAGCCAGAGCATGTCCCGGGACTTGCCGCAAAGGGGCACCAGCACGGGGTCGCTCCCTTGCTGGGCCGACCACCAGGATTGCAGCCAGCGGTTGAAATCTGCCTGATGAAAGCCAATCCGGTTCTCTTTCCACTTCTGGTGCCAAAATGCCGCTTCCATCATCTTCCTCTCGTCATCTGCAATGGTGCATCACTATCACAACTTCACCGAAGTGGCGCAAGCCCCATGATCCCGCCCCTGTGCAAGAGAACGCCCACGATGGGCAGGCCTCAGGCCACGACCCCAGGCAGGCTTGTCGCCATCGCTGCCAGCCGGGTCAGGATCTGCGCGAAGGTGGGTCGCCGGGAAGGCACCTCAAAGCCGCACTCTCTGGCCAGTCGATGAAGGGGGTCAAGGTCGGCGTCGCCCCCATTACAGCGCGCCAGCAGCTCGGCCAGCAGGCAGCCAAAGGCCCGCACTTCCAGGCGCTCCAGCCGCCCGGCCAGCACCTCATCGGCGCGGTCGTAACAGGAGGCGGCACCAAAGTCCCCGAGCAGCACCCGGCCCGGCGCCTCCTGCGACGAGTGAGGCATCGCGGGCTGCAAGGAGTACAGCAGGTTGTGTGCGTAGAGATCGCCGTGGAGGATGCCCCGCTCGTGCAGGTGCCGGGCGGCCGCAGCCACCCCCTGCACCATGGCCATCACCTGGGCCGGGGTGAAGTTCAGATCCTCCCCATAGACATCCCGGGTGCAGGAGTCCAGGCTCGGGGGGCCCGCCAGGGTGGCGAAGGCGGGGTCTATCAGGGGCATCACCAGTGCCGGGATGCCGGAGGGATGATCGCTCACTCTCCCCATCACACCGACCAGGTTTGGATGACGACCGGCGGCCAGGGACGCAGTCATCTCGCTCAGGGGCAAGCCATCGCTGGTGACGGCCCCCTTGAAGAGCTTGACCGCCACCGCCCCGGGCCCTTCGGCACCCGCCCACTCGGCGCGATAGATGACGCCGGATGCTCCCTCCCCGAGCACATCCCCCAGTGAGAGCGCCTGCCAGGGGATCTCGGTAGTGAGCTCCGATGTGCCGTTCAGACACGCCTGCTCATCACAGAATGGGTTGCCCGCAAAGGCCAGCCAGGACAGACGCGGCATCGAGGGCAGCCAGCTCGGCAGCGCTGGCAGGCGGTTGGCGGCGATGCGCAAAAGCTCCAAACGGTGGCAACCGGCAAGCGTCTCGGGAAGCTCATGTAGCCGGTTGCCAGAGAGCATCAGCTTTTGCAGGGCGTCGCACTGCCCCAGCTCGTCCGGCAGTCGTTCAATGGCATTGTCGGTCAGGATCATCCAGCGCAATCTGGCGGGCAGGGAGGCGGCCGGGACGGTCGCGATGCGGTTGGCCTTGAAGCCCACCATGGTGAGCGCTGGGCAGCGCCCCAGCACCTCGGGCAGTTCGGTGAAGTTGTTCTCGGAGCAGAAGAGGATGCGCAGCTTCTTGCATTCGGCCAGCGTGTCAGGCAACTCGCTCAGCTGGTTGCCGGTGAGATCCAGCACCTCCAGGGTCTCCTTGAGGCTCAGGATCTCGGGAGGGAACACCGCGAGGTTTTCAGCAAGTTTGAGGTGGCGGGCGCCGCAGAGTTCGCCTGCGCGAAGCTGTTCCAGGGTATGCATGGGATCGTCTCTATCAACATTCGGGCTTGCGGTGGCTCACTGCGGGGCACTCCCCCCAGACCACAAAGGAGGGGCATTATAGGGAATGACGGCCAAAGATGGCCGATTTTCTTGCAACGCCTTCTCTTGCAAAGGCCCCCCATCGCCACATTCCCGCTCTCCGTTGCCATGAACCATCCCGGTCGCGCTTGGGTGGTTGAACATTTGGTTGGCGCCATATAGTATGGCGCCATACAAAGTCATTCGAGACTCACTATCATGATCACGTTGGAACAGAAACACCTCGCCCTGCTCGAGGATGCAGAGCGCCGCGGACACGCGGACACCCAAAACATACGCGTCTGCTTTGAGGTGTTGACCCTCGCCGCTGCCATCGATCAGGCGTGCGCGGCGCGCCTGGCCCCTCACCGCCTCTCCGAAGGCAAGTTCGTGCTGCTGTTTTTGCTGCGCGACCTGCCACAAGGGCTGGCCCCCCACGAGCTTGCCGACAAGGCGGGGGTCACACGGGCCACCATCACCGGCCTGCTCGACGGGCTGCAACGGGACGGCCTGCTGGCTCGCCACAGCGACAGCCAGGACAGGCGAAAGATCTCGGTGCGCCTGACAGAGCAGGGCCAGGCCCTGGCGCAGCACCTGCTCGATGAGCACAGCCAGTGGATAGGCTCCCTGTTTGCCGGGTTCGATCAGGCAGAGCGAGAGACCCTGAGTACCCTGCTCAAGCGGGCCTGGCTCAACGTCATCTCATCCCGGGCAGGCTGCACAGAGGCCGCCACAGAGGAGCACCCATGACACGCAGCCGCATCACGGATATCGCCCCCTCGCGCCTCGCCCAGCTCAACCGGGGAGAGATAGAGGCAAGCAACCTGACCGAATGCCTGGCGGTGGATTTTGCCGCCCTGATGCAGTGCACCCTGCCTTCGCTCGAGCCCCAGGCGCTGGCGTCGATGCACGCCGCATCCGGGGAGGGCATTACCCGGCGCATGGCCCTGGCCGCCAGGCTGCTCCTGACCGAGAACGGCATGAGGGATCTTGCGGCGCTCAGCCGTCATCCCTCCGATACCGTGCGGGGCTGGGCCTGTTTCATGGTGGGCGCGAGCGAGGGGCTGTCGCTCAGCGACCGCCTGGCCCTCATTCGCCCCCTCGCCGATGACCTGCACTTTGGGGTGCGCGAGTGGGCCTGGCTCGCAATGCGAACGACCATTGCTGCGCAGCTGGAGGTGGCCATTGCCGCCCTGGTGCCCTGGACGGCGGAGCCGTCCGAGCGACTGCGACGCTTTGCCAGCGAAGCGACCCGGCCCCGCGGCGTCTGGTGTACCCATCTTGCGTCCCTGCGACAAGCACCGGAGCAGGCCCTGATGCTGCTCGAGCCCCTCAAGGCCGATCCCGCCCCCTATGTGCAGGACTCCGTTGCCAACTGGCTGAACGATGCGAGCAAAGACAGGCCACAGTGGGTCACTGACCTCTGCGCGCGCTGGTCTCGCGAAAGCCCCAGTCCCGCGACAATCCGGATTTGTCAACACGCCTTGCGCACCTTGCGCAAGGGCCAACTCCCGAAGGAACCCCTATGACCCACTATCTGGCAGAGCTCTACACCCCCACTCCCGCCTGGCTGGCACTGAGCCAGACGGCCCGTCAGCAGTTCTTCGAGGCCATTGGCACAGGCATGGCCAACCTCGCCGCCCTCGGGGTGGAGCCCATCGCCCTGGGCGAGACCGATGCTACCACCCTCCATGGTGCGCCCCACCCCTTCTTCGCCATCTGGCGCGGGCCGGATGCCGCAGCCATCGAGGCCCTCGTCCAGGGAATAGCCGCATCGGGCTGGCACGACTACTTCGAGACGGTCAACGCCACCGGCGCCGGTGTCTCCCTGGGCGAGCACCTTGCACAGTTGGCCGCCCTGCCCTGCGCCGCCACATCCAGCCCCGCCCAGGCCTGATAACCCCTAAAAGAGCGTTACCCCACCAGGCTTTGCGTCAGTGCCGCCGACACCGGTGGCACTGTTTTCCATACCCTGCCCTTGCAAACCTAGGTCACCACCACCTGGGAAAGCGGCGCCACAGCCCCGCTCCCTTCCCACTCCCTTCATAAAACGCGGATATCTCCTGATGCCGTGATGAGCCATCGCCGATGGCACAAGTGAGCAAGATCCGGGTCGTCGTGACAAAGGTTCGCCGCCATAGTGCTTTCAAACCAACAGTGCTTTCGACCCCCCCCAAAGCTTTGAACCAAAGGAGGGTTGAACCAAAGGAGGTTTGAACCAGGAGGGGGTTGAACCCATCCACTTGTCTGCCAACCCTGCATGAGCGTCGCCACCTGGCGCCATGTACATCTCGCGAGGGAACTGCCATGTCATTACTGTCCAACAAGGTCGCCATCATCACGGGAGCCAGCTCCGGTATTGGTCGCGCCAGCGCCATCCTGTTTGCCCGGGAAGGAGCCAGCGTCGTCGTCGGCGCCCGCCGCCAGCCCGAGCTGGATGCGCTGGTGGAGGAGATCCGCCATGAGGGGGGGCAGGCGGTGAGCCTGGCGGGAGATGTGAAAAGCGAAACCTATGCCCGCGCCCTGGTGGATCTCGCACTGACCCGTTTCGGCGGACTCGATATCGCCTTCAACAACGCCGGCACCACGGGGACACCGGGCAGCGTGCCGGGGCTTGAACTCGCGCAGTGGCAAGAGACCCTGGATACCAACCTCACCAGCGCCTTTGTGGGGGCCAAGTACCAGATCCCCGCCATGCAGGCACGCGGGGGCGGCTCGCTTATCTTTACCTCCACCTTCGTCGGCCATACCCTGGGGCTGCCCGGCATGGCGGCCTATGCCGCGAGCAAGGCAGGCCTCATCGGCCTGACCCAGGTGCTGGCCGCCGAATATGGGGCACAAGGGGTGCGGGTCAACGCCCTGCTGCCGGGGGGCACCGACACCCCCATGGGGCGGGCCTTTACCGATACACCGGAGAGTCTCGCCTTTGTGCAACAACTCCACGCCCTCAAACGGCTGGCCCAACCGGAGGAGATCGCCCGCTCGGCCCTCTATCTGGCGTCCGATGCATCCAGCTTTACCACCGGCATTGCTCTGCTGGCCGATGGTGGGGTATCTATTTGTCGCACATGACCTTGTCGCCCCAAGATCCTGCGACCGCAACCTTATCGTGAGAGCGCCTTATGTCTGATTACGCCCGCATCGCCGATGCCATCCGTTTTATCGCAAGCCAGGTGGCGCACCAGCCCACCCTGGACGAGATAGCGGCGCACGTGCACTTAAGCCCCTTTCACTTCCAGCGGCTGTTCAGCCGCTGGGCCGGGGTGACGCCCAAACGCTATTTGCAGGTGCTGACCCTGGAGCGGGCCAAGGCGCTGCTGCAGGAGTCTCGCCCGCTGCTGGAGGTGGCCGATACCCTGGGCCTTAGCAGCGGCTCGCGGCTCTACGATCACTTCGTACAGCTCGAAGCGGTGACGCCGGGCGAATACAAGCAGCGCGGGGCCGGTCTGGTTATCGAGCACGGGGTGCACGACACCCCCTTCGGCCAGGCGTTTGTCGCCCTGACCCCACGGGGAATATGCAACTTCTCGTTTCTCGATGAGCAGGCCCCACAAACGCCGCTGAGTGCCCTCGCCCAGCGTTGGCCTGAGGCAGAACTGCGAGAAGCGCCATCACGCACCCAGGGGGTCATCCACACCATGTTCGATGGCAGCAAGGCGCCGGATCGCCCCATCTCCTTGCACGTGAGCGGCACCAACTTCCAGATCAGCGTCTGGCGGGCGCTGCTGCAGATCCCGCCCGCCAAGGTGGTGAGCTACGCCCAGGTGGCGAGCGCCGTTGGCAACCCCAAGGCCGCCCGCGCCGTGGGGCTGGCGGTGGGTGCCAACCCCGTCGCCTTGATGATCCCCTGCCACAGAGTCATCCAGCAAAACGGCAGGCTCGGCGGCTATCACTGGGGCGAGACCCGCAAACAGGCGATACACGCCTGGGAAGCGGCAAGGTATGAGTGAACTCGGCCTTTTCTGCCCGGCCTGATGAGGAGAACAGGAATCTTGGTAGTGAGTCAGCAGACAATCCGACTGCGCCAGGGAAGGTGCGAACAAGTCCCTGATATGAGATCATGTTTGTCATCTGGAGCCATGGAGCAGGGTTCATCATGAGTCATCAACTTACCTTCGCCGACAGTGAATTCAGCAGTAAGCACCGTCAGACCAGAAAAGAGATTTTCTTGTCCCGCATGGAGCAGATCCTGCCATGGCAAAACATGGTGGAAGTCATCGAGCCGTTTTATCCCAAGGCTGGTAATGGCCGGCGACCTTATCCGCTGGAAACCATGCTACGCAT
>NZ_JBFOCW010000041.1:0-31559 GCF_040908005.1 Aeromonas sp. s1(2024)
CGGCTGTAGCCGATGAGCTTGCAGGCTTTGCTGACGTTATTGAGCTCTTTGGCGAGCTCTAGCAAGCTGAGTTTACGACGTGCTACTTTCTCGTTGGTGGTCATACGGTGACTCCAGATAACACGGTAGGGGTACCGTTTTGTTATCCGGTTTGAAGCCGTATGACCACTCCCTTTTGTGGGCAACTGTCAGGTGAATACCATCTCCATACAACCCATACTAGCGCGGGTAAAGTGTGCCCTGATCGACCAGCAAGGTGGTCATGCCGGCGGCCTTGCCCGCCTGAATGCCTATCCGGGTGTCTTCAAACACCAGGCAGTTGGCCGGGTTGGCGCCGAGCTGCTCGGCCACTTTCAGGAAGGTGTCCGGGTGGGGCTTGTGATTGACCACATCATCGGCACTCACCAGCACGGAGATGAAGGCATCGAGCCCGGTCTGACGCAGGATGTGCGCCGCATGTTCCCGGGTTGAGCCGGTACCTATGCCCATGGGCACCTTGTCGTGGTACTGCCTGACCAGCTCCCACATGGCGGGAAACACCCGGACGTCGTCGATCCGTGCCAGGTAGAGGGCCACCTTGCGCCGGGCAAAGGCTTCCATGTCGATGGTCATCCCGTGCTGCTGTGCCAGCATGGCCACTATCTTGCGGGTGGGGATGCCGCCGTACTCGTTGAGCTGTGCCCGATCAAACGGCAGGCCGAACTCGGCACTGGTGATTTCCCAGGCATCCAGGTGCAGAGGCATGGAGTCCACCAGGGTGCCATCCATGTCGAAGATCAGGGCGTCGTACTCGTCGAATCGGGGCTGTTCACTCTGGTGATGATCGCAGGGGGATGACTGGGGCATGGGGGGCGTCCTCTTCGGCAAAGACTCACCCTAGCAGATCCGGCTCGCAGATGTCGCGACCTTCATCATGGTTGGCAGTGGTTTTGACCATCGGCTAATGATTTATGAGACAATAATGTGCCTTGCACCCCCTGTGCCGATATCTCACATGAGCGAGCCTGCCTATGTCCCCCAAAACCGTCTTCTCGAGCGTGGCCCTGGTGATCGCCCTGGGCTCACTGGAAAAGAGCATCGTCACCACCCCCTTGCCCATCATAGGGGTTGAGCTGAACGCCGGTGCCGCCCTCACCTGGGTCGTGACCGCCTATCTGCTGGCGGCCACTGCGGCCCTGCCCATCTATGGCAAGTTGAGCGACATGTTCGGCCGGGTACGCATGCTCAACATCGGTATCGGCCTGTTTCTGGCGGGATCCGTGGCCTGCGCCCTGGCCCAGGATCTGCCAACCCTGCTGGCCGCCCGCGTGCTGCAAGGGTTGGGGGGCGGGGGGCTGATCGCACTCGCCTTTACCGTGATCGCCGACTGTATTCCGCCACGGGAGGTGGGCAAGTATCAGGGGTATATCTCGGCGGTCTATGCGGTCTCCAGCATCGCAGGCCCGCTGCTCGGTGGCTATTTTACCGAGCAGCTCAGCTGGCGCTGGATCTTCTGGATCAATCTGCCGCTCGGCGCTATCGCCCTCTGGCTGGTGAACCGCAATCTGGGTTACCTCAATGTGCGCCGCTACAGCCGCTTCGACTGGAAGGGAGCGGCACTGCTCATCACGGTCACCACCCTCACCCTGTTGCTGCTCTCGCCGGAGGCGGCCTTGCCCGCCGTCTGGCTCGCGGCTGCGCTGGGGGCGGCCTTGTTGCTGCTGATCCTGGTGGAGCGGCGGGCCCACGACCCCATACTGCCGGCCCACCTGGTGCGCCTGCCGGGTTATCTGGTGAGCGTGCTGCTGGCGCTGGCCTCGCAGCTGCTGATGTTTGCCGTGCTGGTCTACCTGCCGTTGCAGATGCAGTGGCAAAAGGGGATGAGTGCCAGTGACAGTGGCGGGATCATGGTGATCTTCATGGTCTGCATCACGGCAGGGGCCTTCGTCGGCGGCAAGCTCATCGGTCGCACCGGTCACTACAAGCGTTTCGTGGTGGCAGGTTTTGCCCTGGCAGCGCTGGCCCTGTGGCAGATCCACTTCGACCTCTGGGCCAGAGTGGGACTGGGGTTTGCCGGATTGGGGCTGGGTCTGGTGCTGCCGGCGCTGTCGGTGGTGGTGCAAAATGCCCTGCCGCGGGAAGATCGCGGCATCGGCATGTCCCTGTTCAACTTCGGCCGGGAGCTGGGCGGGGCGGTCGGTGTCGCCATCTGCGCCGTGTTGTTCCATGCCGCTCTGCCAGCAGGCAGCAGCCCCAATCTGGCCAGCCTGAGCCCGGCCGAACTGGCACCCGGTTTCAGCGCCACCTATATCGGCATGGCGCTGATCGCCACCGCCGCCCTGCTGGTCACCTTGCTGGCATTGAAGCGCCACGAGCTGGCCAGCAAGCACGCCTGATGGTTACTATCGGATACAAAGAGGGCTCCCCGTGGGGAGCCCTCTTCATGGGATCAGGCTGGTGCCTTTCCTTCCGTGTCGTGGCCTTGTGCCACTCAGCCCGCTCATCGGGCGTCGGGGCGGGAAGGTGACCTGACAGGCTCGGGTTGCTGGCGCTCGGCCTGGGCATCGAGCTCCTTGCCGAGGAAGTAGTTCAGGAAGGTGCGGATGACCGCGATGATGGCGAGGCGCACCAGCTCCTCCTTGCTCGGTGCCACTGTGGTGGCCAGGATGTCGGCAGCGAGCTGGAACTCCAGCGCCAGGATGAGCCAGCTGCCGAAGCAGAGGCGGATACGGGGAAAGCCGGGCTCGTGATCCCGCACTCTGGCCGCCAGCCAGAGGGTCTTGCCAAGGCCGATGACCACGCAGGCGATGGAGATGATCTCCAGCAGCAGCTGGAACAGCTCCACCCCGTGCATCATGCCCTCTTTCAGGCTCGCTATCTCGAACACTCGGGTTACCTCCCTGATTCAAAAGAGACACTTTTAACACGGCTTGGGGGCCGGTTCCAACTCAGAGTCTTCTGAGCATCATGGCTATATGGTCGATGAGCTGACGAGCGGCAGGGCTGATGGCCGCCAGTTGGAAGTAGCCATGAATGACGCCATGCTGCCGCTGGCAAGTGGCATCGACGCCAGCCTGCACCAGCTTGCCATACAGGGCTTCCCCTTCGTCGCGCAGCGGATCATATTCCGCCGTGACGATATGGGTCGGCGGTAATCCTGACAGGGCGGGATGGTGGAGCGGGCTGGCTTCGGGATGGCTGGGGGGCAGGCTGCCCAGGTAGGCGTGAAAACCGCTTGCGAGCATGTCCCGGGTGATGAGGTAGTCGTCACCGAGATCGCGGTAGCTTTGGCTCTCGCAGAGGGCATCCAGCATGGGATAGAGAAGCAGCAGGACCTTGGGCAAGGGGGCGTTGGCAGCCTTGAGCCGCAAGGTGGTGATCAGGGCGAGATGACCCCCTGCGCTGTCGCCGGCAATGGCGAGACGTGCCGGATCCCCATGCCATTTCTCCACCTCGGCCATGATGGCCCGTGTGGCGGCCAGCGCATCGTCGTGAGCCGCAGGATAGGTGTGTTCCGGGGCGAGGCGGGTGTGTACGGCGAAGATCAGGGCGCTGGCCCGGTTGCACAGCATCCGCATCTGGCGATCGTGGGTCTCGAAATCCCCGCTGACAAAACAGCCGCCGTGAAAATAGATCAGCACCGGATACGCGGGGTCCGGTTTGTCTGCGGGCCGATAGCAGCGGATGGCGTGGTGATCGGTCTGCCACTCTTCGATGGCGCCCACCTCTTCCTGCTCACCGCCCAACAGGGCAGAGGCTAGGTAGCCGTCACGGCGCGCCTGCCAGCTCAGCTGGCTCGCCTTGGGACGACCTGCGGCGATGAAGTCTGCCACCATGGCTGCGATGGCCGGTTCGAGTTGTTTTTCCATAAGACACCAATGACTGTATATAAAAACAGTCATTGTGCGCTTTTGGCCCGTGAGCGCAACCGGCGTTAGCTGAGGCAGCTCACAAAATCAGGCTTCAATCAGCACGAATTCAATCACATAGAGGGGCGGCAGTGCGGGGTAGATATCGCGGATCACATCTTTAAGCTCGGGGAGGGTCATGTTCTCCTGACGGGCGTGCTCGTCGCTCAGCGCCTCGAAGGCGACCGCCTTGACCGAGATGACCTCAATGGTGCCAAAAGGCTGGTGTTCCGGGTTGGTGAACAGGGCCAGGCGCTGGCCGGGCTGCCAGTTTGCCTCGCTCTCGTCGCGGATGGTGATGGTCTTTCGGCCAGCCTGGATGTCGGCGACAAAGCGGCTGAAGAAGGTGAATGCCGGGTAGGCCGGGGTGTGCTGGGTCATGTCGTCTCCGAAGGGCAAGGGGTGAGAGGGCGGCTCAGGCCGCGGCGGGCCCATTTTAGGAGGGGCAAGGGGAGCGTGCAGCACTTTTTACCCCGACATGTGAAGGGCGACCGACTGCGTTTACGGACCGGTAAAATGGCCGCAACTGAACCTGAATGTGAGATGATGCGGCCTCCTCTTTCTTGATATGTAACAAATCAGGGGGACGGGCTCTGTGGTCTGATGGCGTCCGAGGCCGGCCGTGGTTGACGTTGAACAAAAGGAGCAAGTGTGAATTCCGAGTTGATCTGGGTGCTCAGCATGCTGGTGGGTGCCATTCTCCTGTTTATTACCAACAAGGTCCGCATGGACGTGGTCGCCTTGTTGATCATCATCCTGTTCGTGTTGAGCGGCACCCTGACCCTGCCGCAGGCGCTGGCAGGATTCAGCGATCCCAACGTCATTCTGATTGCCGCCCTGTTCGTGGTGGGGGAGGGGCTGGTGCGTACCGGCATCGCCTATCAGGTGGGAGATGCCCTGGTGAAGGTGGCCGGCAGCAGCGAAACCCGCATGCTGGTGCTGCTGATGGTGGCGGTGGCGACCCTGGGGGCCGTGATGAGTTCGACCGGGGTGGTGGCCATCTTCATCCCCGTGGTGCTGAGCGTGGCGAACCGGATGGGGATCCCGGCGGGCAGACTGATGATGCCGCTCGGCTTTGCCGGCCTTATCAGCGGCATGATGACGCTGGTGGCAACCCCTCCCAACATGGTGGTGAACAGTGAGCTGATGCGGCACGACATCCAGGGGTTCGGTTTCTTCGGCTTCACTCCCATGGGCGTCATCATTCTGGGGATGGGGATCCTCTACATGCTGCTGATGCGCAACCGTCTGGTGCGTGAAGGGGAAGAGGGCAAGGGCAAGCAAATGGGACGCAGCACCATGCGGGATCTCATCCGTGATTACCGGCTGGCGGGGCGAGCACGCCGACTGGCGATCCGGCCCGACTCCCCCCTGATCGGCCAGACCCTGGACGAGCTGCAATTGCGTGCCCGCTTCGGGGCCAACGTCATCGGGATGGAGCGCTGGCGCAAGTTCAGGCGGGTGATGGTCAGTGTCACCGGGGTGACCGAGTTCCAGGCCAAGGATGTGCTGCTCATCGACATGTCGGATCCCGAGGTGGATGTGCGGGAGTTTTGCAGCGAGGCGCGGCTCGAGCCCATGATATTGCGCGGGGAGTATTTCTCCGACCAGGCGCGGGAGGTGGGCATGGCGGAGGTCTCCCCCATCCCCGGCTCCCGGCTGCTCGGCAAGAGCATCCGCGAGGTGACCTTCCGTTCCCGTTACGGCCTGAGCGTGGTGGGGATCCGCCGGGATGGAGAGGCGCTGACCGGCAAGCTGGTGGACGAGGCGCTGCAGATGGGGGATACCCTGCTGGTGGTGGGGAACTGGAGCCTCATTCGTCAGTTGCAGACCCATCATCGCGATTTTCTGCTGCTGGGCCTGCCTGCGGAAGTGGACGAGATGGCGCCGGCCCGCAGCCAGGCCATCCACGCCCTGATTGCCCTCGGGGTCATGATAGTACTGATGGTGACGGATCCCGTGCCCAACGTCATCGCGGCGCTCATCGCCTGCCTGCTGATGGGCAAGTTCCGCTGTATCGATCTGGAGAGTGCCTACAAGTCCATCCACTGGCCGACCCTGATCCTCATCGTGGGCATGTTGCCCTTTGCCCTTGCATTGCAGCAGACCGGCGGGGTGGATCTCATCGTCGGCGCGCTCATCTCGGCGGTGGGGGAGATGGGCCCCAGGGTGATGCTGGCCAGCCTCTTCGCGCTCTGTGCCGTCATCGGGCTCTTCATCTCCAACACGGCGACGGCGGTGCTGATGGCGCCCATCGCGCTGGGGACGGCCCATCAGATGGGGGTATCACCTTATCCCTTTGCCATGACCATCGCCATCGCCGCCTCGGCAGCCTTCATGACGCCGGTCTCGTCGCCGGTCAACACCCTGGTGCTGGGCCCGGGCAACTACAAGTTCATGGACTTCGTGCGCATTGGCGTGCCCTTCACCTTGCTGGTGATGGTGGTGAGCGTCATCGCCATCCCCTGGTTCTTCCCGTTCTGACGACAGCAAACGATATGGCGGCCTGCGGGCCGCCTTTTTATTGCCCGCAGCGCTCTGCGAGATGAAAAGGGCGGCATCACGCCGGAGCAGGGCATAGCGCCGTCGCAGAGGAGAGCACAAGGCTCAGCCGTTGATACATGAGGTGGCGTTGCAGGCGTGCGATGGCGTGGAGAGGGGAAGAAGAGCGGCAAACGCCGGATACAAAAAAACCAGCCTGAGCTGGTCTGTTTGGTACTGCTTTCGATGGTGCGGAAGGAGAGACTCGAACTCTCACGCCTAGGGCGCCAGAACCTAAATCTGGTGCGTCTACCAATTTCGCCACTTCCGCAAGAATAATGGTGGCTATGACGGGATTCGAACCTGTGACCCCCGCATTATGAGTGCGATGCTCTAACCAACTGAGCTACATAGCCGTCTTGTGCACGACTTGCGTCGAATACAAGCAAAAATGGCTGGGGCACTAGGATTCGAACCTAGGTATGGCGAGATCAAAACCCGCTGCCTTACCGCTTGGCGATGCCCCAACAGTGTTCTTTGCAATCGGATGATTGAAGGAACGTTTTTCAAACATGGTGGCTATGACGGGATTCGAACCTGTGACCCCCGCATTATGAGTGCGATGCTCTAACCAACTGAGCTACATAGCCGTTTGTTGTCAACCACAAACGTGGAAGAGAACATAAAAATGGCTGGGGTACTAGGATTCGAACCTAGGGATGGCGAGATCAAAACCCGCTGCCTTACCGCTTGGCGATACCCCAACAGCGATGCCTGGCAGAGACTGTCAAACATCACTCAAAAATGGCTGGGGTACTAGGATTCGAACCTAGGGATGGCGAGATCAAAACCCGCTGCCTTACCGCTTGGCGATACCCCAACAGCGATGCCTGACAGAGACTGTCAAACATCATTCAAAAATGGCTGGGGTACTAGGATTCGAACCTAGGGATGGCGAGATCAAAACCCGCTGCCTTACCGCTTGGCGATACCCCAACTAGAGATGGTGGCTATGACGGGATTCGAACCTGTGACCCCCGCATTATGAGTGCGATGCTCTAACCAACTGAGCTACATAGCCAACCGTGCTTCCAGTGAGTCGTTGCCTCGTCACTGTGCGGCCGGAATTATGCGTATCTGGCTCTGGGGCGTCAACCCTTTTTTTGTTTGAAAAAACGAATTTGGGTGCGTTTGGCGAGTTATTGGCCGCTGTCGTGCAAAAGCCCAACAATCTGGTTTTTTTTACGACATTCGCACCCAGATCGCGCCTCTGGCCAGATAAAAAAGAGGCCAGCAAATGCTGGCCTCTCATGGGGTTAGACGTTGAACAGGAAGTTCATGATATCGCCATCCTTGACGATGTAGTCTTTCCCTTCCGCGCGCATCTTGCCTGCTTCCTTGGCGCCTTGCTCACCCTTGTAGGTGATAAAGTCGTCGAAGGCGATGGTCTGGGCGCGAATAAAGCCTTTTTCGAAGTCGGTGTGGATCTTGCCAGCGGCCTGCGGGGCGGTGGCACCTACGGGAATGGTCCAGGCGCGCACTTCTTTCACACCGGCGGTGAAGTAGGTCTGCAACTTGAGCAGCTCGTATCCGGAGCGGATCACCCGGTTCAGGCCCGGCTCCTCGATGCCCAGATCCGCCATGAACTCGGCGCGGTCTTCGTCGTCCAGCTCGGCGATGTCCGCCTCGATGGCGCAGCAGACGACCACGACAACGGCGTTCTCGGCGGCGGCTATCTCACGGACCTGATCCAGGTAGGGGTTATTCTCGAAGCCATCTTCCGCCACGTTGGCGATGTACATGGTGGGTTTGAGGGTCAGGAAGTTGAGGTGGCTGACGGCGTCCAGCTCATCCTTGTCCAGCTTCATGCCGCGGATCATCTGGCCGTTTTCCAGGGCAACCTTGATCTTCTCCAGCACTTCCACTTCCAGCTTGGCATCCTTGTCGCCGCCCTTGGCACGCTTGGACTGGCGATTGATGGCGCGCTCGCAGGCATCCAGGTCGGAGAGGGCCAGCTCGGTGTTGATGACCTCGATGTCGTCGGCCGGGGAGACCTTGCCCGCTACGTGGACGATGTTCTCGTCCTCGAAGCAGCGCACCACGTGACCGATGGCTTCGGTTTCACGGATGTTGGCCAGGAACTGGTTGCCAAGGCCTTCGCCCTTGGAGGCACCGGCCACCAGGCCGGCGATGTCCACGAACTCCATGGTGGTCGGCACGACACGCTGCGGATTGATGATGGCCGCCAGCTGGTCGAGGCGGGGATCCGGCATGGGGACCACACCCGTGTTCGGCTCAATGGTGCAGAACGGGAAGTTGGCGGCTTCGATGCCGGCCTTGGTCAGCGCATTGAACAGGGTGGATTTGCCTACATTGGGCAGGCCCACGATACCGCATTTAAAACCCATGGATTGTTACCTTGTTGATGGATGCTTCAAGGGGCCGCGCGGGCGGCCCGTGTCGTGTTGCTTGACCCCGAGGCGAGGGATCTCGCCAGGGGCCGGTCATCTTGAACTGCCTGGCGATGCAGGCTGAAGGCCTAGACTTTCTCGGCCTTGAAACAGTGCAGGCGATTCATGGCCTTGGTCATGTCCTGCTTGAACAGGATGTCGGTGGCGCGCAGGGATTCGTCCAGCGCGGCCTCGATCAGACTCTGCTCACTGCTGGGCGCCTTGGTCAGCACGAAGCCGGCGACCAGCTCCTTGGCGCCCGGATGGCCGATGCCAAGGCGCAGCCGGAAGAAGTTATTGTTGTTGCCCATCCTGGCGATGATGTCCTTGAGGCCGTTATGGCCGCCGTGACCGCCCCCTTGCTTGAACTTGGCGATGCCGGGAGGCAGGTCCAGCTCGTCGTGGGCCACCAGGATCTCTTCCGGGGCGATCTGGTAGAAGCGCGCGAGCGCCGCCACGGCCTTGCCGGAGAGATTCATGTAGGTGTTCGGGATGAGCAGCCGCACATCCTGCCCGTCCACTAGGAAGCGGGCGGTGTGGCCGAAGAACTTGGGCTCTTCGCGCAGGCTGACATTGTGCCAGCGTGCCAGTTGCTCCACATACCAGGCGCCCGCATTGTGGCGGGTCTTGGCATATTCGGGGCCGGGATTACCCAGCCCGACAATCAGTTTGATTTGACTTGTCACGCTTGATGTCTTCACTCGCTACTTGCCATGGGCGGATGACCCGGGGCAATGGGACGCAATATTCTAGCCGCCGAGTGGCGATCACTCAACCAAAGTGCGGCAAGGTCGGGGAAAAGCCGGACAGAAGGGCTCGGGTGGGGTGGCTCGTCCGAGGTTTTCGTCTCTTGCCGAGTGGAGGCTGGCGGCTGGCGCCAGGCACCCAAAAAAACAAAAACCGCCATTCGGCGGTTTTTGTCACAACAGGGTCTATCAATGCTCGAACATGGCAGAGATGGACTCTTCGTTGCTGATGCGGCGAATCGCTTCGGCCAGCACGGAGGAGAGGGTCAGCTGCTTGACCTTGCCGACTGCCTTCATCTCCGGGGTGAGCGGGATGGAGTCGGTGATGATCAGCTCGTCGATGACCGAATTCTTGATGTTTTCAACGGCGGTGCCGGAGAAGACAGGGTGGGTCGCATAGGCGAACACGCGCTTGGCACCACGCTCTTTCAGCGCTTCGGCCGCTTTGCACAGGGTGCCGCCGGTGTCGATCATGTCGTCGACGATGACGCAGTCACGACCGGCCACGTCGCCGATCAGGTGCATGACCTGGGAGACGTTCGGACGGGGACGACGCTTGTCGATGATGGCGATGTCGGTGTCGTCCAGCAGCTTGGCGATGGCACGGGCACGGACCACGCCGCCGATGTCCGGTGACACGACCACGGGGGATTCGAGGTTCTTGGCCTTCATGTCTTCCAGCAGCACCGGGCTGCCGAACACGTTGTCGACGGGGACGTCGAAGAAGCCCTGGATCTGCTCGGCATGCAGGTCAACGGTCAGCACACGGTCCACACCCACGCTGGAGAGGAAGTCGGCGACGACCTTGGCGGTGATGGGCACACGGGCGGAGCGGACGCGGCGGTCCTGACGGGCATAACCAAAGTAGGGGATAACGGCAGTGATACGGCCAGCTGAAGCACGACGCAGTGCATCCACCATGACGATCAATTCCATCAAATTGTCGTTGGTCGGGGCACAGGTGGATTGAATGATGAAGATATCGCCACCGCGTACATTCTCGTTGATCTGTACGCTGATCTCGCCGTCGCTAAAGCGACCTACGGCAGCATTGCCGAGTTTGATAAACAGGCGATCTGCGATCTTCTGGGCTAGTTCCGGCGTTGCGTTACCAGCAAACAGCTTCATGTCAGGCACGGTTTGAAACCTCGGGGTTGCATCCAGTATGTGGGGAGTCTGATTTTAGACCCGTATCGTTTGGGGGCAAACGATTTAGCAAGATGACGGACAAGGTCTCTGGGCGATGTCGAGGATGGCGTCTCATCACCCGCAGGGTGGGTGGACGGGAATCCACCTTGAGCGCCATCGCGTCAGATTGGCCCAAGACACATCGACGAGGTCAACACCTCCCGATACGGCCTCAACAAGGAGAGAGTTGGCTGGGGTACTAGGATTCGAACCTAGGAATGGCGAGATCAAAACCCGCTGCCTTACCGCTTGGCGATACCCCAATCACTCACTTGTTGCAAAGTGACGAAGAGTGGTGATATGTTCTCGCCCTTGGCGACAAACCCATCCCAGCCTTCCGGCACTCTTGCCAACACCTTCCGAGCAGCCATTTCGTCTTCAAATCGAGCAAAGACGCAGGCGCCAGTGCCCGTCATTCTTGACGGCGCGTATTCTAGCAACCAGCCGAGCGCATTGGCAACCTCGGGGTGGCGCTTTTTCACCAGCAGCTCGCAATCGTTTTTCCACTCTCCTGCCAGCAGATTGTCCAGGGTCATCTTGGGGGTGTTGCGGGGCAGGTCGGGATCCTGGAACACGGCGGCGGTGGCCACATGGCAATCCGGCTTGAGTACCAGGTACCAGGCATCCGGCACCTCGACCGGTTGCAACCGCTCCCCCACGCCTTCGGCGAAGGCGGCCTTGCCCCGCACGAACACCGGCACGTCGGCGCCCAGCTGCACGCCGAGCTCGGCCAGCTCGTCTTCACTCAAGCCGGCTTGCCAGAGGTGGTTCAAGGCCACGAGGGTGGTGGCCGCGTCCGACGAGCCGCCCCCGATGCCACCGCCCATGGGCAGTACCTTCTCCAGCCGGACATGGGCTCCCTGCGGACTGGCCAACCGGCTCTGCAACAGTCGCGCAGCCCGGATGATGAGGTTCTGTTCATCGGGCACGCCGGGAATGGCCGGGCTCAAGGTGAGCTGGTCGCTGCTGGGGATCGGCTCGAATTCGAGCCAGTCGCCGTGGTTGAGAAAGATGAAGAGGGTCTGCAGTTCGTGGTAGCCATCGGGGCGGCGGCCGTTGACGTGCAGGAAGAGGTTGAGCTTGGCCGGGGCGGGCCAGCGGATCGGCGCCTGGTCGTGCATCATGGTGCCAGGGTCCACTCGTTGATCTGCAGCTTGAGACGGCTCTCCTGCCCGGTCATGGTGAGCAGGTGGGGTAGGCGATAGCCGTCCTGATCCCGATAGTCCCCGTA
This sequence comes from Aeromonas sp. s1(2024), assembly GCF_040908005.1. Taxonomy (NCBI): domain Bacteria; kingdom Pseudomonadati; phylum Pseudomonadota; class Gammaproteobacteria; order Aeromonadales; family Aeromonadaceae; genus Aeromonas; species Aeromonas sp. s1(2024). The sequence goes on from NZ_JBFOCW010000041.1 coordinate 11,984, forward strand.
GACGATCTGCCACTGGCCGTCGCGCACGCTGGCGAGGCTGGCATCGGGGTTGAGCTCGAATTCGGCCTGCCCCGGCAATCCCTTGATCCACTCAGGCAGCCCGGCCACCGGAATGTGCCAGCCGGTGAGCTGATAGACCAGGAGCTCGGCATCCTGGCTCTGGTGCTGTTTTCCGTCGTTGTCGAGCAGAGTCACCTCGCCGCCGGTGCGGGAGAGTTCCAGAATATGGGTGCCGATGAGGCTGGTGAGGTTGAGGCGATAGTCGTCGCCGTTTTGCTGCCAGTTGAGGCGAGCGCTGCCCTTCTGGCGGGCGGTGATGATGGCCATCTTGCCCGACAACTGCCAGTGTGTGAGGCGTTCGAGGCGGGCGCGCTCCTGCTGCCAGTTGACCTGATCCCGCTGGGGTTGGGTGGTGGTACAGCCCGCCAGCACCAGCAGGCAGGCGAGGGAGAAGATACGCAACAACAAGGTGGAGCTCCGCAGATGAGGTTTGCGACAGTATAAGGGGCGGCCGTATTGCTTTTAAAGACTTACCCTTTCTCGTACAATTGTCGGCCTCTACACCCTGTGCATGAAACGATCATCACCCACCCATGAGTCTGCTTGCCCTCGGAATCAACCACAACACCGCCAGTGTCGCCTTGCGGGAGCGGGTCGCCTTTGGCCCGGACCGCATCGATCGCGCCCTGCGTGAGCTGGTGGAGCAGCCTGGCGTCAGCGAGGCGGTGATCGTCTCCACCTGCAACCGCACCGAGCTCTATTGCAGCCTGGAGCAGGGGCAGGGGGAGCAGGTGCTGAACTGGTTGCAGCGGTTCCACGCGCTGGAGGCGAGCGAGGTGCTCTCAGCCATCTACCGGCACCAGGACGAGGAAGCGGTGCGGCACCTGATGCGGGTGGCCTGCGGCCTCGACTCCCTGGTGCTCGGGGAGCCGCAGATCCTGGGGCAGATCAAGCAATCCTACGCCCACGCCCAGCAGGCGGATGCGGTGAAAGGATCCCTGGAGCGCCTGTTCCAGAAATCCTTCTCGGTGGCCAAACGGGTGCGCACTGACACCGAGATCGGCGCCAGCGCGGTGTCGGTGGCCTTCGCCGCCGTGAGCCTGGCCCGCCGTATCTTCTCCGACCTCTCCCAGACCAAGGTGCTGCTGGTGGGCGCCGGCGAAACCATCGAACTGGTGGCCCGCCACCTGCGCGAGCAGAGCGTGACCCGGATGATGGTGGCGAACCGGACCCTGCAACGGGCCCAGTTGCTGGCAGAGGAGTTCGGTGCCCAGGTAATGACCCTGGAGGAGATCCCGGACTACCTGCACGAGGCGGACATCGTCATCAGCTCCACGGCAAGCCCCCTGCCCATCATCGGCAAGGGCATGGTGGAGCGGGCGCTCAAGGCGCGTCGCTTCAAGCCCATGTTCCTGGTGGATATCGCCGTGCCCCGCGACATCGAAGCCGAGGTAGACGAGCTCTCCGATGCCTATCTCTACACGGTGGACGATCTGCAGGGCATCATCGAGCAGAACCTGGAGACCCGCAAGCGGGCGGCCGCCGAGGCGGAACTCATCGTGCAGGAAGAGCGCGACGAGTTCATGGGTTGGTATCGCAGCCAGCACTCGGTGGATCTCATTCGCGATTATCGCCATCAGTCACAGCAGGTCGCCGACGAAGAGTTGCAGCGGGCCCTGCTGGCCCTGCAACAGGGTGAAAATGCCGAGCAGGCGCTCAAGGCCATGGCCCATCGCCTCACCAACAAGCTGATCCACGCACCGACCCAGGCCCTGCGCCAGGCCGCCGCTCAGGGGGACAGCCACAAGCTGGCCCAACTGCGTCAGGTGCTGGGATTGTCACAAGAATCATAGTGTTGGGACGGCCCTTTGCCGTCCCGTCCTCCATCGAGAATCCAAGAGTCATGAACCCCTCATTGATCAGAAAGCTGGAAGGCCTCATCGAGCGCCATGAAGAAGTACAGGCCCTGCTCGGGGAGCCCGGGGTCGCCTCGGATCAGGACAGATACCGCGCCCTGACCCGGGAATACGCCCAGCTGGAAGATATCGTTCACGCCTTCCAGCGTTTCCGCCAGGCCGAAGAGAACCTCGACACCACCCGGCTGATGCTGGAGGAAGAGGATGCCGAGCTGCGGGAGATGGCGCAGGAGGAACTGCCGCTCGCCAAGGCGACCTTCGAGGAGCAGGAGCAGGCGCTTCAGGTGATGCTGTTGCCGCGCGACCCCAAGGATGACAACAACTGCTATCTGGAAATCCGCGCCGGTGCCGGTGGCGACGAGGCGGCCATTTTCGCGGGGGATCTGTTCCGCATGTACTCCCGCTACGCCGAGCGTCAGGGGTGGCGTGTCTCCATCGTCAGCTGCAATGACGGCGAACACGGTGGCTACAAGGAGGTGATCGCCAAGGTGGACGGCGAGCACGTCTACGGCCGCCTCAAGTTCGAGTCCGGCGGCCACCGGGTGCAGCGAGTCCCCGAGACCGAATCCCAGGGCCGGGTGCACACCTCCGCCTGTACCGTGGCCGTGCTGCCCGAAGTGCCGGAAGCCGAGCAGGTGGAGATCAACCCCTCCGAGCTGAAGATCGACACCTTCCGCGCTTCCGGTGCCGGCGGCCAGCACGTCAACAAGACCGACTCCGCCATCCGCATCACCCACCTGCCCACCGGGCTGGTGGTGGAGTGCCAGGACGAGCGCTCCCAGCACAAGAACCGCGCCAAGGCGATGTCGGTGCTCTCCGCTCGCCTGCAGGCGGCCGAGGACGAACGCCACCGCGCCGCCGAGCAGAGTACCCGCCGCAACCTGGTGGGCTCCGGGGATCGCTCCGAGCGCATCCGCACCTACAACTATCCCCAGGGGCGTCTCTCCGAGCACCGGATCAACCTCACCCTCTATCGTCTGGGCGACATCCTGGAAGGGGATCTGGACTGCGTGATCACCCCCCTGGTGCAGGAGTATCAGGCGGATCAGCTCGCCTCCCTGGCCGAGAGCAACTGATGCAGATCCAGCAGGCCCGCGCCCACATCATGGCGACCCTGGCCTCCGGGGAATCCCCCCGTGCCGACGCCGATGCCCTGCTCTGTCATCTGCTGGATTGCCGGCGCAGCTATCTGATGACCTGGCCGGAGCACGAGCTCGATGCCGCCCAGCAGGCAACCCTGGCGGGCTGGCTTGCCCGTCGCCTCAATGGTGAGCCCATTGCCCACCTCATCGGTGAGCGGGAGTTCTGGTCGCTGCCGCTGAAAGTGAGCCCGGCCACCCTGATCCCGCGCCCCGATACCGAGGTGCTGGTGGAACAAGCGCTGGCCCGCCTGCCGGGCGGCCCCTGCGCCCTGCTGGATCTGGGCACGGGCACCGGTGCCATCGCCCTTGCGCTCAAGTCTGAGCGACCGGATGCCGATGTATGGGCGGTGGACAGGATGCCGGCCGCGGCCGCGCTGGCCCGCACCAACAGCGCCGCCCTGGGATTGCCCATCGAGGTGCGCGACGGCAGCTGGTTTGCGCCGCTCTCGGATGCACCGCGCTTTGCGATGATCGTCTCCAACCCGCCCTATATCGACGGGACGGACCCCCATCTTCACGAGGGGGACGTGCGCTTCGAGCCGCGCTCCGCCCTGGTGGCGGAGGAGCAGGGGCTGGCGGATATCCGCCTTATCGTCACCCAGGCGCCCGCCCATCTGGTGCCAGGTGGCTGGCTGTTGCTGGAACACGGCTGGGATCAGGGGGAGGCGGTGCGTCAACTCCTGCTGCAACAAGGCTACGTCCAGGTGGAAACCGTGCGCGATTACGGCGATAACGAGCGGGTGACCCTGGGGCGCCTGGCTCAGTGATATGACGGGCGGGCCCGGTCTGCCCCTGTTCAAGGAAATCTTATGTATGTTGTTCTCAAGCATCTGCACCTCACCCTGATTGCCGGGGCCGTGCTGATGTTTATCCTGCGCTTTTACTGGTTGCAGACCGGCTCCGCGCTGGCAGGGGGCGCCCGCACCCTCAAGATCAGCGGCTGGCTCAACGGCCTGGTGGTGCTCTCCGGTGTGCTGCTCTGCATGGTGCTGGGTCTCAACCCCCTCAACAACGCCATTCCCTGGCTGGCCGAGAAGCTGACGTCCATCCTGGTGGTGGCGTTTCTGGCCATGATGGCGCTGCGCCTGGCCCGTAGCAACGGCATCCGCTGGTTTGCCTTCCTGGGCGCACTGGGGTGGATCTTCTTTATCGCCAAGCTTGCGGTGCAAAAGCAGGCCAGCCTGTTCGGCTAGGAAGGATGACGATGATACGTGTGGATGAGTGGACCGACTTCGAGGCTCACGATCTGGCCGAGCTGGCGCTGTCGGTGAGCGACGAGATCCGGGGCCATGGCGGCACGGGAGAGGCCGAGCTTGCCCGCCTCGATGCCTGGCTGGACGAGACGATTGCCGAGGGAGACTGCGATGAGGTGCGCCGTCAGCTGTTGCAGGGTTTCTACCAGACCCTGGGCTTTCGTGGCGACTGGCAGGATTACTTCTCGTCCGCCAACTGCGATCTGGACCAGGTGCTGGCAAGGCGCAAGGGGATCCCGGTCAGTCTCGGCATCCTCCTCATCCAGCTGGGTCGCAAGATAGGGCTGGATGTGGAGGGGATCTGCTTTCCCGGCCATTTCCTCCTGAGTTTTGCCGGTCTGGACGGGGAGGTCTATGTGGACCCCTTCAACGGTGATGAACTGAGCCGGCACCGCATCGAACTGCTGCTGCGCGGTGCCCTCGGCAACCTGGCGAGTCTGAGCGATGATCACCTGCAGCCATCGGGGCAGTGGGAGATCATCGAGCGCTTGCTCAATGTCAGCAAGGGCGCCCTGCTGCGCGAGGAGCGCATGACGGAGGCGCTGCGCTGCAGCGAGCTGCTGCTGCGCATGAAGCCCGGCGATCCGCTGGAGACGCGGGATCGGGGCTTCATCTATGAGCAACTCGATTGCCCGCGCTTTGCCGCCGACGATTTCGAATACTTTATTGAACAATGCCCTGATGATCCCGTGGCCGATGTGCTGAAAACCCAGCTGGCCACCCTGGACCTCAGTCCCAAGCCCCTCCATTAAGGATCCCTGAGATGGAACAGAAGAATATCAAGGTCAACCAGATCGACGTCGCCAACGACAAACCTTTCGTGCTGTTCGGCGGCATGAACGTGCTGGAATCCCGCGACATGGCGATGGCGGTGTGCGAGAAGTACGTGGAAGTGACCAGCAAGCTCGGCATCCCGTTCGTGTTCAAGGCGAGCTGGGACAAGGCCAACCGCTCCTCCATCCACTCCTATCGCGGCCCGGGTCTGGAAGAGGGGATGAAGATCTTCCAGGAGCTGAAAGCGACCTTCGGCATGCCGGTGATCTCCGATCTGCATGAGCCCCATCAGGCCAAACCGGTCGCCGAGGTGGTCGACGTCATCCAGCTGCCCGCCTTCCTGGCGCGCCAGACCGATCTGGTGGAGGCCATGGCCCGCACCGGCAACGTCATCAACATCAAGAAGCCGCAATTCCTGAGCCCAAGCCAGATGAAGAACATCACCGACAAGTTCGAGGAGTGTGGCAACGATCGCCTGATCCTCTGCGAGCGCGGTGCCAACTTCGGCTATGACAACCTGGTGGTGGACATGCTGGGCCTGGGCGTCATGAAGAAGAGCACCGGCGGCTATCCGGTCATCTTTGACGTCACCCACTCCCTGCAGTGCCGTGATCCCCTGGGAGCGGCCTCCGGCGGTCGCCGCGAGCAGGTGACCGAGCTGGCCCGTGCCGGCATGGCGGTGGGCCTGGCCGGTCTCTTTATCGAATCCCACCCGGATCCGAAAATTGCCCGCTGCGACGGCCCGAGCGCCCTGCCGCTGGAGAAGCTGGAAGGCTTCCTCAAGCAGATGAAGGCCATCGACGATCTCGTCAAGGGCTTCGAGCCCCTCGATACCTCCGCCTGATCGCGATTTTTACTATCAAAAATGCCCCGCCATGCGGGGCATTTTTATTTCCGTCATTTTCATTTGGTGCTCTTCGGCGTCCATTGCGACCATGTTTCCGTGGTGTTAATGATGTTAAATATATTGTGTGATTGATGTCTCTTATTTGCTTCTTATGACATGCAAAAGTAGCGACCGTCAGGATGGCAAAAAGGTATGAAGCGGGTGAGATAACCCTATTTCTCGCCGCAGACTGCTGCATGCGTTATTTGCTGTCAGTGGAGTCACACTTATTAACAGGACGTTGAGCATGCACAAGAAAATTGTCAGTAGCCTCTATTTTCAGGTGATATTGGCAATCACCATCGGAATATGTCTGGGACATGTCTATCCGAGTCTGGGCGCAGATATGAAACCCCTTGGTGATGGCTTCGTTAAATTAATCAAGATGATCATCGCCCCCGTCATTTTTTGTACCGTGGTCACCGGCATTGCCGGCATGGAAAGCATGAAGGCGGTGGGCAAAACCGGTGCCATTGCGCTGATCTATTTTGAAGTGGTGAGCACCCTGGCCCTGATCATCGGTCTGTGCGTGGTCAACGTGCTGCAGCCAGGGGCCGGTATGAATGTGGATCCCTCCTCACTCGACGCCAGCGCCATCTCCGTCTATGCGGATCAGGCCCAGTCCCAGGGGATAATTCCCTTCCTGCTGGATGTGATACCGGCCAGCGTCATCGGTGCCTTTGCCGGCGGCAATATACTCCAGGTGTTGCTGTTTGCCGTCCTGTTCGGATTTTCCCTGCATCATATCGGGGAGAAGGGAAAACCCATCTTCAATATCATCGATGGTTTCTCCCAGGTTATTTTCGGCATCATCAACATGATCATGAAACTGGCGCCGATCGGGGCATTTGGCGCCATGGCATTCACCATAGGGAAATACGGTATTGGTTCTTTGGTGCAGCTGGGGCAATTAATTGCTAGTTTCTATCTGACCTGCCTGCTGTTTATTTTTCTGGTGCTCGGCAGTATCGCCAAAGCCAATGGCTTCAGCATTGTGCGCTTTATTGCCTATATCCGGGAAGAGCTGTTGATCGTGCTCGGAACATCCTCGTCGGAATCCGTATTGCCGCGCATGCTGGTGAAAATGGAGGCGCTGGGCTGCAAGAAATCGGTGGTGGGTCTGGTGATCCCGACCGGTTACTCATTCAACCTGGACGGCACCTCCATCTATCTGACCATGGCCGCCGTCTTCATCGCCCAAGCGACCAACACCCCGCTGGACCTGTTCCATCAGCTCACCCTGCTGGTGGTGCTGCTTATCTCCTCCAAGGGGGCGGCCGGAGTCACGGGGAGTGGCTTCATCGTGCTGGCAGCCACCATCTCGGCGGTAGGGCATCTGCCGCTGGCCGGGCTGGCGCTGATCCTCGGGATTGATCGCTTCATGTCGGAGGCGCGCGCCCTGACCAACCTCATCGGCAACGGGGTGGCGACCCTGGTGGTGGCCCGTTACTGCGATCAGCTCGACGAGGCCACCATGCAGGACGCCCTGGCGAAACCCGTGGTGGCAAGGCCGGTGGACCTGCGAAGCTGAGCCAGGTTCCGGCGGTGATCATCACCCATGAAAAAACGGCCCGAGGGGGCCGTTTTTTTATCTCTTTACGCAGGGCGCCTTACAGGCTCTGGGTGAAGGTGCGGGTGACCACGTCACGCTGCTGCTCCGGGGTCAGGGCGTTGAAACGCACGGCGTAACCGGAGACGCGGATGGTGAGCTGCGGGTATTTTTCCGGGTTGGCGATGGCGTCTTCCAGGGTTTCGCGGCGCAGTACGTTGACGTTCAGGTGCTGACCCCCTTCGACCACAGGCTCTTGCTGAACCGGCAGTTCACGGTATTCGAATTGACCCAGGTCGGAGAGGCTGACTTCCTGATCGGCGGCAAAGCTGTCGCCCTTGGCGCAGATGCAGCGAGCCTGTTGTTTCTCTTCGTCCAGCAGCCAGAAAGAGTTCAGCAGAGCGGCGTTGGCGGACTGGGTGATTTGGATGCCCTTGATCATGGTATGACTCCTCATAGGAAAGCGGATTCAACGGTAAGCACATTACCCTGATGTTTTTAAACCACCTCTTGGAAGGAATGATTTAACGGGGCCTTGCCTTACACCTTTACTTCGTTGGGGCCATATATACCACGATGGTAATATTACAAAAATTGATCCAAATCAATAAAACCCCACTTTGCGCGCATTGAAAGGGATTAAATCATTGAGTTGAATCAAAAACAGATCATTTTTCTGTTTTTGTAAGATATATGAATTATGCATTTTTTATTATTCATATCTAGTAATTTAACTACACCTTTAGGATTTATTTCTGGCGTCAGCGAAAACCGGCCTGCCCATGAGGTTTGTCCGAAGGACGCCCTGTTATTCCTGTGTCGACGCAGACCCGGTCATTGCCCGTGAACGCCGCCGCCACTTCCCAGGCTGGCCAGACTGAGCCTGACCTCCATGCGGTTGCGTCTTGGGGGCGAGGACCCTATCCTGAGCCCCTTGCTCTATTGACCGAGGAGATAGCGGTGCCAAGCTGGACAGAAGGCGGGGAGTGGGGAGAGGTTGGCATGCCAGCCAGGATGGAAGGAGTGGATCCACAACGAGAGGAGACGGGTGTGCTGACCTGGAAAGATGTGATTGGTTCGGAGAAAGAGCAGGCGTATTTCATGGACACCCTGGCCACCGTCAGGGCCGAGCGGGAGGCGGGCAAGGTGATCTATCCCCCGGCGACCGAGGTCTTCAATGCCTTCAAACTGACCGAGCTGGATGACGTCAAGGTGGTGATCCTGGGGCAGGATCCCTATCACGGCCCGGATCAGGCGCACGGCCTCTGTTTCTCCGTCTTGCCCGGAGTGCGCACGCCGCCGTCCCTCGTCAACATCTACAAGGAGATGCAGCGGGATCTGCCGGGTTTTGTCACACCCAATCACGGATTCCTGGAATCCTGGGCCAGACAGGGAGTGCTGCTGCTCAATACGGTGCTGACGGTACAGGCGGGCATGGCGCACTCTCACGCCCACCTGGGGTGGGAGACCTTTACCGATCGGGTCATCGAGCGGATCAATGCCCATTGCCAGGGAGTTGTCTTCCTGCTGTGGGGCGCTCATGCCCAGAAGAAAGGGCGCTTCATCGACCGGTCGCGCCACCATGTGCTGAGCGCCCCCCATCCCAGCCCGCTCTCTGCCCATCGCGGTTTCATCGGTTGCGGCCACTTCTCCGAGGCCAATCGCCTGCTGGTCCAGCAAGGACGCAGTCCCATCGACTGGCTCTCGGTCTGCGCTGATCCGGCGGCCTGACGCCGTGAATGCACAGGGGAAATGGTGTCCCCTGTGCCCCCTGTGGTGAGAGGCTGGTGCAGCCGCTGTCTGCATCCGACTTGATTGAGTGCAAAGTTCAGGCAATAAATGACCGTATACTCGAGACAGACGTTTTCTCATTTCAGTGCAAGGAGTGCCCATGTTATCCAGTCTGCATAAGGACCACCTCAACATCACCCGGTTGCTGACGCTGCTCAAGCAAAAGCTGGCGGCCATTCGCAATGAGCAGCCGGTGAGCTACTTCCTGCTGCGGGATGTGGTGGATTATCTGCGCGAGGTATCTGACAAGTACCACCACCCGAAGGAAGACATGATTTATGACTACTACCTGAAATACAGGGTGGTGGAGGGGGAAGTGGCCAACCGGCTGCACGAGGAGCACGCCCGTCTGCTGGATGCAGGGACCGAGCTCAAGGAGATGGTGGAGATGATCCTGATGGATGCGGTCATCCCGCTGGATCAGTTCACCGCCAGGCTGGAGCAGTTCATCGAGCAGCAGGAGGCGCACATGAACTATGAGGAAGGGGTTATCTTCCCCCATCTGCGCGACTCCCTGACCGAGGATGACTGGCGTCATCTCGAACAGCTCTGGCAGAACCGGGCCATCAATGATCCCCTGTTCGGAGCGGAGGTAAGCCAGCACTTCCAGGCGCTGGCCAAACAGCTCTCGCTGCCTGCAGCCTGACAGGAGGTTCACCCATAAAAACAGCGCCCCGGTCAATCCGGGGCGCTGTTTTTATGGCTCCACTCGCTGGAGTGAAACATGGGCGACGTGGGCGTATCAGAGCTCCAGGTCGTCCGATCCTTCATAGGCGATGTCGATGGCCTGCAGCTCCTTTTGCAGGCGGTGCTTGTCTTTAAGCGCCTCAATCTCACGCCATTTGCGTTTTTTTCCCGTTGTCCCGCGGCTACGTGAACCCAGCTCAACGACCTCGTCAAAATCGAAGTTGAACATGTCCATGGCTCCCTCCTTGGTTTTATGGTTTTCACCATCCGTATAACACGACGCCTTTGAAAATAAAACGTTTTTATGACGAAGTTGTGACAACCGGAAACAGGCACAAAAAAACCGGGCTGCCCTCTCGGGAGCCCGGTTTTTGCGGCGCCACTTCGCTCTGTGAGAGCCGTGTGGCGAGCGGCCTTACAGGTGGCTTGCCAGCATGGTTTCCAGCTTGCCCTGGTCGATGGCGAACAGGCGGATGCCTTCCCCCAGTTTCTCGACGGCCATGGCGTCCTGGTTCAGCTCCCAGCGGAATTCGGCTTCGGTCATCGGGGCCGGTTTGGCTGTGCGCTCGCCGGTGTAGTCCAGCTTGCGCACCACGGTGCCTTCGGCCTTGCTCAGCTCTTCCAGCAAAGCGGGGCCAATGGTCAGGCGGTCGCAGCCGGCCAGTTCCAGGATTTCGCCGGTGTTGCGGAAGCTCGCGCCCATGACCACGGTCGGGTAGTCGTGCTGCTTGTAGTAGTTGTAGATGGCGGTGACGGAGACCACGCCCGGATCTTCACTGGCGGTGTAGTCACGGCCGTTCTTGGCCTTGTACCAGTCGAGGATGCGGCCCACGAAGGGGGAGATGAGGAAGGCGCCGGCTTCGGCACAGGCACGGGCCTGGGCGAAGGAGAACAGCAGGGTCAGGTTGCACTGGATACCCTCTTTCTCCAGCACCTCGGCGGCACGGATCCCTTCCCAGGTGGAGGCCAGCTTGATCAGGATGCGATCATTGCTGATGCCGGCTTCGTTGTAGAGGCGGATCAGCTTGCGGGCCTTGGCGATGCTGGCGTCGGTGTCGAAGGAGAGGCGGGCGTCCACTTCGGTGGAGATGCGGCCCGGAACGATTTTCAGCACTTCGAGGCCGATGTTGACCGCCAGCTTGTCGCCTGCGTCGATGATTTGCTGTGCCTTGTCCTGGCTCTGGGATTTGGCCCAGGCAATGGCGTCCTGGATCAGGGCTGCGTACTCGGGGATCTCGGAGGCCTTGAGTACCAGAGAGGGGTTGGTGGTGGCATCGATGGGCTGGTAGCGCTTGATGGCTTCGATGTCGCCGGTGTCGGCAACCACTGTGGTCAGGGCTTTCAGCTGGGTCAATTTATCGGCCATGGCAAATATCATCTCTTTATGAGGGAGCAATCCCAGGGTGGTGGGCATGAGACGGCAGTTCTGAAATTAAATTACAAGATCCCGGCGGCTCAGGCTCAGAAAGGGGCGATGGGCAGGCCCCATCGTCATTGCCTGCCTAATTAATACGGATGTGGCGCATCCTGCAATAGGGGGGCTTGTATGCGAATCAGCCAGGTGGTGAAAGCGGTACCGGCTGTCGAGTGAAAGTGTTTGATAAAAAACGAGTTTTATTCATGGTGTGGCGGCTGGCTCCGACATGGAAAAGCGCAATTATTTTGGTGGATTCATGATTTTGTGCGGGAGGTCACATAAATAGTTCTGTCAGCTACTTGAAATTTAATTACGTGTAAAACGTTTTGCGTTACAACCCCTTGCCGATGAGGCATGAGAGGCAAACGCTTGTCTCCCTGATGTCGTTTCACTCAGCTGTTTTTACCCCCATGGGATGAGTTGTAAAATGGTTCTCTATTGGCTCTAATTTGTGAGGGGCTGGGTTGCACATCAATTTTTGTTGATTTATTGCGTGCTAAATGAAGCTTTTTTGCATCAAATTGCTCGTTTTTTGTCTCCCCAGTGAGCCCTGTCACTATTCTGAATTCCCTCGCTATGCTAGATTCCGCCCCTTCGGCGCAATGCTGGTTCGGAAATTGACAGAGAGCGGTCAGCGCAGACTGGCCATGGATGTGATAACAACGAGAGAATTATGGACACCTTGATTGCAATGATTAACGACCTGATGTGGGGAGCCGTGCTCATTTACCTGCTGATCGGGGTCGGTATCTTCTTTACCTTCCGCCTGGGCTTTATCCAGATCCGCCACTTCGGCCACATGTTCTCGGTCCTGCGCAACAGTCGCAAATCCGACAGCGCCGGCATCTCCTCCTTCCAGGCTCTGTGTACCAGCCTGGCGGCTCGCGTCGGGACGGGCAATCTGGCCGGTGTGGCCGTCGCCATCTATCTGGGTGGCCCTGGCGCCGTCTTCTGGATGTGGCTGATCGCCTTCATCGGCATGGCCACCGCCTTCGTGGAAAGCACCCTGGCCCAGCTCTACAAGGTCAAGGATGAGGATGGCAACTATCGGGGTGGCCCCGCCTACTACATGGAGCGCGGCCTCGGCATGCGCTGGATGGGGGTGGTCTTCTCCCTCTGCCTGCTGCTGGCCTTCGGTCTGGTGTTCAACGCGGTGCAGGCCAACTCCATCAGCCTGGCCATGAACGTCGCCTTCGGCATCCCTGACTGGGTGAGCGGTCTGGCCCTGGTGGTGCTCTCCGGTCTCATCATCTTCGGCGGCATTCGCGGCATCGCCCGCTTTGCCGAGCTGGTGGTGCCCTTCATGGCGATCGCCTATATCCTGATGGCGCTGTTCGTGGTGTTCATGAACATCAGCGAGCTGCCGGGTATCTTCGCCCTCATCATCAAGTCTGCGTTCGGCATCGAGCAGGCAGGTTCCGGCGCCATGGGCTATGCCATCTCCCAGGCGATGATCAACGGCATCAAGCGCGGCCTCTTCTCCAACGAGGCGGGCATGGGCTCTGCCCCCAACGCTGCCGCCACCGCCACCCCCTATCCGCCGCACCCGGCCTCCCAGGGGTATGTGCAGATGCTGGGGGTCTTCCTCGATACCATCGTCATCTGTACCTGTACTGCCGCCATCATCCTGATGTCCGGCCAGTTCGAGCCGGGCTCCGGCGTGACCGGTGTCGAGCTGACCCAGCGCGCGCTCTCCTCCCAGGTGGGCGGTGGTGGCAACATCTTCATCGCAGCGGCCATCTTCTTCTTCGCCTTCACCTCCATCGTGGCGAACTACTCCTATGCGGAGACCAACCTGGTGTTCCTCGAGCACAACCACAAGGGCGGCCTGATGCTGTTCCGGATGTTCGTGCTGGGCATGGTGATGTTCGGCTCCGTGGGCGAGCTGCCGACCGTGTGGGCTCTGGCGGATGTCTCCATGGGGCTGATGGCCATCGTCAACCTGGTGGCCATCCTGCTGCTCTCCGGCGTCGCCATCAAGCTGGCCAAGGACTACAACGACCAGCTCAAGGTGGGCCGCGTGCCGACCTTCGATGCCAACAAATACCCGGAGCTGCGCAGCCAGCTGGAAGAGGGGATCTGGGACAACCCGGGAAAGAAATAAGCCCGCATTGCAAGGTGATTGAAGGGGAGCCATGGCTCCCCTTTTTCATGGGTAAAAAGAGGGGGCGGCTTCACACAGACTTCACAGAGCCTCATCGGCAGCACACCTCGCGGGACTATGCTGGGCTCATCACTCGCCGCCATGGCGATACCTTGCTAACGACAGTCAGGAGACATGCAATGCAACAACGACAATCCATCCTGTGGGGCGCTCTGGCCACCCTGATGTGGGCCGGCCTGGCTCATGCCGGTGACAAGGCGGCGACCGATCCCCTGCGCCCCGTGGTGGATGCCAGCATCCGGCCGCTGCTCAAGGAGCACAGGATCCCGGGCATGGCGGTGGCCGTGCTCAAGGATGGCAAGGCCCACTATTTCAACTACGGTGTGGCCGATCGGGAGCGCGCGGTCGGTGTCAGCGAGCAGACCCTGTTCGAGATAGGCTCCGTGAGCAAGACCCTGACCGCGACGCTGGGGGCCTACGCCGTGGTGCAGGGGGGCTTCGAGCTCGATGACAAGGCGAGTCTGTTCGCCCCCTGGCTCAAGGGATCCGCCTTTGACAACATCACCATGGGGGAGCTGGCTACCTACAGCGCAGGCGGCTTGCCGCTGCAATTCCCCGAGGAGGTGGATTCGCTCGAGAAGATGCAGGCCTACTACCGCCAGTGGACCCCAGCCTACTCGCCGGGTTCCCATCGCCAGTACGCCAACCCCAGCATCGGGCTCTTTGGCTATCTGGCGGCGAGCAGCATGAAGCAGCCGTTCGATCGCCTGATGGAGCAGACGATCCTGCCGGGGCTTGGCCTGTACCATACCTACCTCAATGTGCCCGAGCAGGCCATGGGGCACTACGCCTACGGCTACTCGAAGGAGGACAAGCCCATCCGCGTCACTCCCGGCATGCTGGCGGACGAGGCCTACGGCATCAAGACCAGCTCGGCGGATCTGCTGCGCTTTGTGAAGGCGAACATCAGCGGGGTGGATAATGCGGCCATGCAGCAGGCCATCGACCTGACTCACCAGGGCCAGTATGCGGTGGGGGAGATGACCCAGGGACTGGGCTGGGAGCGTTACGCCTATCCCGTCAGCGAGCAGACGCTGCTGGCGGGCAACTCCCCGGCGATGATTTATAATACGAACCCGGCGGCGCCCGCGCCCGCTGCGGCAGGGCACCCTGTGCTCTTCAACAAGACCGGCTCGACCAACGGCTTCGGGGCCTATGTGGCCTTCGTGCCGGCCAAAGGGATCGGCGTCGTCATGCTGGCCAATCGCAACTACCCCAACGAGGCGCGCATCAAGGCGGCTCACGCCATCCTGACGAAACTGGCCAGGTAATGGTGCGCCTTCGCTGAGCCTTGAGGGCACGTCGCATCGCGGCGTGCCCGTTACCTCGGACCCGACCCCTCAAGGGCGACCTGTCAGGGGGTGGGTCGATGAGCATGCCAATCCGGACCTCTCCTGCGGGAGATGTCCGGATTGGCATCCACCGAGTGCCATCTCGTCACTAGGCCCCGGCAGGCCGCCCGCTCTATAGTGCCCGGCATCTTCCTCTGCTTTTGCAGGATTGAGTTGTCAATCTCGCTGACAGCGCACCTGTGATGGTGAAACCTGCTGCTATGGAGCCTTCATGGGTATGTTTCTGCTGTGTACTTTTCTGATGATCATCCTCTATCCCCTCGGGATCGATCTCTATCTGGTGGCCGTGCCCCGCATTGCGCAAACCCTGCAGGGGAGCGAGGCGCAGATCCACACCGCTTTTTCCATCTATCTGCTGGGCATGGCGGCTACCGTGCTGCCGGGGGGCATGCTGGCGGATCGCCATGGCAGGCGCCCCGTGGTTCTGGGGGGCGCCCTCATCTTCGTGGTCGCCTCCCTGGTGGCGGCGGAGGCGACCGGCATCGCCCAGTTTTATCTGGGGCGTTTCTGGCAAGGGGTGGGCGCTGGAGCGCTCTACATCATGACCTTCACCGTGCTGCGGGATGTGCTGAGCCAGGCGCGCCTCGCGATGGCTCTCTCCCTCATCAACGGCGTGATCTGCGTCATTCCGGTGCTGGCTCCCGTACTCGGTTATCTCATCCTGTCGCACTTCGAGTGGCGCGGCATCTTCGTGGGCATGGCGCTGGTGGCCGCCATCAGTGCCCTGGTCAACCTGCGACTGCTCAAGGAGACCCGCCCCGCCCGCCAGCCTGCGGGGGCATCGCCGCTGGCCCTGCTGGGCACGGCCCCCTTCATGCAGCGCGCCTTGCTGACCAGCGCCAGCGTGACCGCCATCCTGGTCTATGTGAGCGTCTCGCCCCTCGTCCTGATGACCACGTTCGGCCTGCCTCCCGAGCAGTACACCCGGCTGATGATGGCGATGGCCGGGGTGAGCATGTCCGCTTCCTTCCTGACCCCCTTGCTGCTGCGCTGGCTCGGCAAGGCAAGGGTGCTGGCGCTCTCCCATCTCGCCTACCTGCTGGCCTTGCTCGCCCTGTTGTGCAGCAGCGGGCCCGAAGGCGGCCTGTCCTGGCTGCTGGCGGGGTGTGCCCTGGTCTGCATCGGGTTTTCCTGCGGGTTCGGGGTGGCGATGGGGGAGGCGCTGGATGTGTGCGGGGATCAGGTGGCATCGGCCAGTGCCCTGCTCTGCATCATGCAGATAGGGTTGTCCGGGCTCTTCATCTGGGGGATGGGCCATCTGGGGATGCCTGCGCTCTGGATGCTGATCCTGGCACTCCTGCTGGCGCTGCTCGGTTACCTGGTGGTGAAGGTGCTGCTACCATGGCGTGCGGTACGGCGAGTCCGGGCTCGGGGATAGGAGAGACGCGATGCGCAATCTGGGTGAACTCGATTTGAACCTGCTGGTGGTCTTCAGGCACCTGATGCAGGAGCGCAGCGTGGCGGGGGCGGCCAAGAAGCTGTGTGTCACCCCGTCGGCGGTGAGCAAGGCGCTCGGCAAGCTGCGGGACTGGTTCGGGGATCCCCTCTTCGTGCGCGTGCGCCAGGGCTTGCAGCCGACCAACCTCTCCCTGACCCTGGCAGAGGAGCTCAAGACCTGGTTCCAGCTCACCGAGAGCATCAGCACCCTCAACCGCGAGGCGATCCCCGAGGGGGCCCGCTTCAGTCTGGTGATGGAGTCCCCCTTTGGCATCAGCTTCCTGAGCGAGCTGCCCACGACCATCTACCAGAAGTACCCCCACTCCGTGGTCAGGATGCTGGGCTGGGATCACCACTCCCTCAACGACATCGTCAACGGAGAGGCGGATCTCGGCTTCTGCGCCCGGGAGACCCACGGCCGCTCCCATGCCAGGGTCAACCGGCTGCCCTATTACATCGATCACGAGGTGCTGTTCTGCGATCGTCCCGTGGTGTTCCTGCGCAAGGATCACCCCTTGCTCGGGCAGACGTGGTCGCTGACCCGCTTTCTGGCCTGCCCCCAGGTGAGCGTGGTGTGGGAGGCCAGCGACAGCTGGGCACTGGATGATCTGCTGGAGGACGAAGGCCACAGGCGGCAGGTGCCCATCATGGTGGCGAGCTTCGAGCAGGCGCTGCACATCGCCGCCCAAAAGAGCCACGAGCTGATCGCCGTGGTGCCCTCATATTGCGCGGACTATGCCGCCAGACATCACCCCGACCTCATCCCCATGCCGTTGCCGCTGGAAGAGTCTCTCTATGCCCAGCTGGAGATCGCCTTCATCCTGCTGTGGCACAAGCGCCACAATCAGGATGCCAAGGTGATGTGGTTGCGGGGGGAGATCCGGCGGCTCTATGGCCTGGCCGCAGCGGGGATGACGCGTTTTGCCTGGGGCGGGCCCATGGAGAGCGGGGCGGCGAAAGAGAAGCAAGGGGGAGGAGGCACCCCGGTTTAGTCGTACTGCTCTTCCATCCAGGCTTCGACGATGAGCTGGGCGGAGACGCCGTCCACGCTCCCCTTGTCCAGCGCCTTGTAGCCGCCACGTTCAAACAGGCGGGCGCGGGCATCCGTGGTGGTGAGCCGCTCGTCCTTGAACTCCACCGGCTTGCCGAAGCGACCGTGCAGGCGATTGCCGAACTTGCGAGCTCGCACCGTGATCTCCTGGTCCGTGCCATCCATGTTGAGCGGCAGACCGACGATCAGCAGATCCGGTTGCCACTCCTTGATCAACTTCTCTATCTCGTCCCAGTTGGGGATGCCGTCGTTCGCCTTGAGGGAGCGAAGGGGGCGGGCGCTGCCCGTGAGCTCCTGGCCGATGGCGACACCGATGCTCTTGGTGCCGTAGTCAAAGCCCATGATGCTGCGTGATGACATGGGGTCTCCTCGAAATGGATGGATAAATGAAGGGGGAAGCCCCCTCCCTGCCTCCCCCTGCTTGTGGGGGGGAGGGCCGGGGTGTCAGCTATGCCCCACCTGGCTGGAGAGGTGCAGGGGGTTGACCCCAATGCTCGCGGCGGCTTGCTGCCAGCGCAGGTGGATGGGGGTATCGAAGACCAGCTTGGGATTGGGGGGGATCACCAGCCAGGCGCCATCCACCAGCTCCTGCTCGAGCTGACCTGCACTCCAGCCGGCGTAACCGAGCGCCACCAGCCAGTGGTCCGGCGCCTCGTCGGTGCCCAGGGTCTCCAGGATGTCCTTGGAGGTGGTGACCATCATCTCGTCGCTCACCTGCAGGGTGGAGTTGAAGCCCGGGCGGAAGCTGTGCAGCACGAAGCCGCGATCCCCGTGCACCGGGCCCCCCTGCAACACCGGCTGTTTCATCTCGGCGGTGGCGGGGGGATTGAGGTTGAGCTTGGTCAGCATGGCGTCCAGGGACATGTCGACCGGAATGTTGACCACCAGTCCCATGGCGCCTTCGCTGCTGTGTTCGCACAGATAGACCAGGGAGCGCTGGAAATAGGCGTCCGTGAGGCTCGGCATGGCGAGCAGAAAGTGATTTTGCAGTGTTTGCATGGAGCGTATGTATCTCTTAGCGTGCAAAGGTATTTGGGGTGATTATGGCAGTTGATGGCGGCGGGCAAAACCGCTTTTTGCCGGCAGTCAAAGGGGCCTTCACGGCCCCTTGTGTGTGTTTCCTCGCCGCGGCAACGAAGGGGTCAGCGGCCCAGTCGGCGCTCGATGGCGTCCATCAGCATGCCGGTAATGGAGACGTCGAAGGCCGCCTCAATCTCGCGGATGCAGGTCGGGCTGGTGACGTTAATCTCGGTCAGGCGATCGCCGATGATGTCGAGGCCGACGAAGATGAGCCCCTTCTCTTTCAGGGTCGGGCCCACCGCGCGGGCGATGGCCCAGTCCGCGTCACTCAAGGGGCGCGCCTCACCACGGCCGCCGGCAGCCAGGTTGCCACGGGTCTCCCCTTGGGCCGGGATCCGGGCCAGGCAGTAGGGAACCGGTTCACCGTCCACCACCAGCACCCGCTTGTCGCCATCCTTGATGGCGGGCAGATAGGTCTGCGCCATGCAGTACTGGCTGCCGTGAGAGGTTAATGTCTCGATGATGACGCCGACGTTGGCGTCATCCTCCTTCATGCGGAAGATGGAGGCGCCGCCCATGCCGTCCAGCGGCTTGAGGATGACGTCCTTGTGCTTCGCGTGGAAGGCGCGCAGCTTGTCGGCTCTGCGAGTGACGAGTGTGGTCGGGGTGTGCTCGGCAAACCAGGCGGTGTAGAGCTTCTCGTTGGCGTCGCGCAGGCTCTGGGGCTTGTTGACGATAAGGCAACCCTCTTCCTCGGCCCGCTCCAGCATGTAGGTGGCGTAGATGAACTCGGTGTCGAAGGGGGGATCCTTGCGCATCAGGATCACATCCAGGCTGGAGAGCGGCTGATCCACCACCTCGCCCAGCGTGTACCAGTCGGCATAGTCATATTTGACGGTGAGCGGACGCATGGTACCGAAGGCGCGACCGGCCTCCATGTAGAGATCCTTCATCTCCAGATAGAACAGCTCGTAGCCGCGCTTTTGCGCCTCTTCGAGCATGGCGAAGCTGGAGTCCTTCTTGATGTTGATGGCCGAGATGGGGTCCATCACGATGCCGAGTTTAATGGTCATCCGAATATCCTTCTTGTGGCTCGATTGGATGTGATGACCCCCTCCCTGCCTCCCCCTTCACAAG
>NZ_JBFOCW010000042.1:0-7675 GCF_040908005.1 Aeromonas sp. s1(2024)
CGGCTGTAGCCGATGAGCTTGCAGGCTTTGCTGACGTTATTGAGCTCTTTGGCGAGCTCTAGCAAGCTGAGTTTACGACGTGCTACTTTCTCGTTGGTGGTCATACGGTGACTCCAGATAACACGGTAGGGGTACCGTTTTGTTATCCGGTTTGAAGCCGTATGACCACTCCCTTTTGTGGGCAACTGTCAGGTGAATACCATCTCCATACAACCAATCAAACCAACTCAGGCAAGGCATCCATAGCAACTACCGCAGCCGCAGTCGGCACATGGATGTGCCGTCTGCGGCGCTCCGTCCGACCCGTTGGACGAGAGGAGGGAACCCGCGAAGCGGGGGGTTTGCCGGGGGGAAGACTTTTGGTGTTATTTGCCAAAGAGAGCGGTCTTTCCAAAGTCACTCGCCAAGCCGCGTAGCGGCGGCGAAACCCCTTCGAGGGCAAGGCCCTCGTGTCCTGCATGGCGAAGCCATGCCATCCAAACGTTGGATTGCATTCCGCCAGAGGAATGACATTAGCCCCCCTCACCCTAACCCTCTCCCCCAAGGGGCGAGGGGATCAGACCGCAGGATGCCGAGGCTTCGGCAAACCACAAACAAAAAAACCGCAGCCTTGAGCTGCGTTTTTTATTTCTATTCCCCAAACACTTTTTCACTCAAGCCAAACCCTATTTCCCCAACCCCTTGCACTGCTCTCCCCCTGCGGCGGGATAGGCGGTGAGCGTCTCATAGAGGGCGGCGCGCAGGCTGCCGGATTGGCAGAAATCACAGCTGCCGCCAGCGTCGATGTCGGTGATGCGGGCGCCTTGCGGCCCATCCAGTACCAGATAGGTGCTGACAAAACGGTAGGTGCCGCTGGGGGCGTCGAGCGGGGTGCCCGGCTCGCCAAAGGTGAAGCGCACCTTGACCTCGCTGCGATCCCGGCTGCCGGCGATGACGCGCGACGAGAGGATCTCCGAGCTCAGCAGGTTATCCCAGGCGTTGGGCAGGAAGGGGTTGCCCTCGACGAAGGGGGGCTTCTCGTCCGGGGCTTCGCGAGTGGCTATCTCCCGCGCCTTGGAGGCGGCATTGAGCAGGCAGAGCAGCTCGGGGGAGACGATGTTGGGCAACGCACCGCCCAGACCTGCCTGATAGAGGCCGCTCGGTTTGACTTGGCGCTCCCAGTCGAGAAACTCGGCCACCTTGGCGCGGGCTTGGACCTGCATATCGGGGGCAGTGGCGGCCACAGACAGCCCGGACGCCAGCAGAGGCAGGGCCAGAAACGGCCTCCAGCTCAACTTCATGACGTCATCTCCTTGTTATTCTTGAAAAACAGAGCCGCCATCGGGCCGGTTTATGCCGTATATTGGCCTTCTCCCTACCACAAAGGAACTGCCTCTTGAGACCCTATCCCGCCCTGTTGCTCTTGCTGGCAACCACTGCCGTTCAGGCCGAACAGGATTGTACTGCGCCGGTGACACAAACCGACATGAACATCTGTGCGTTTCAGGATTACCAGCGAGCCGATGCCAAGCTCAATGCCGCCTATAAAAAGCGGGTTGCCTCCCTGGAGAAGGCACAGCTGGAGAGGCTGAGAACTGCGCAACGGGCCTGGATCGCCTTTCGCGATGCCCAGTGCCGTTACGAGGCCGGCGTCTATGAAGGGGGATCAATGGCGCCCATGGTCCACAGCAGTTGTCTCACCCAGTTGACCGAGGCGCGCACCAAAGACCTGAACACACTGCCAGACCAGCCATGATCAGAGGAGCCAACCAGATCAGGTAGGAACTGGGGGCAAGCAACAGACGGCTTGCAGGCACTCCGGTGAGTCATGATGCGAGCCCCCTCACCCTGACCCTCTCCCCCAAGGGGTGAGGGGATCAGACCGAAAAATGCCGAGGCTTTGGCAGGCCATAAAAAAACCGCAGCCCAAGGGCTGCGGTTTTTTATTGGCTCAACCTGTTGGCCTAGGCGCCAACAAGGCCACCGGCCTTAGGCACGGCGCCAGCTGGTCTTGCCGGCGCTGTCTTCCAGCACGATGCCCATCTCGGTGAGGCGGTTACGGGCGGCATCCGCCGCGGCCCAGTTCTTGTCGGCGCGGGCCTGATTGCGCTCGGCGATCAGGCGCTCGATTTCGGCGACCTCTTCGTCCGCTTCGTCACCCTTGAGGAAAGCCTCGGGGTCTTGTTGCAGGATGCCGAGCACGGCGCCCAGCTCCCGCAGACGGGCACCGAGGCCAGCGGCGACAGCCATGTCTTCGGCTTTCTGGCGGTTGATCTCGCGCACCAGGTCGAACAGGGCGGAGTAGGCTTCCGGGGTGTTGAAGTCGTCGTCCATGGCTTCCTTGAAACGGGCCACCTGCTCGTCACCACCGGCAGCAGCGGCCAGCGGCAGATCGCGCAGGGCGGTGTACATCCGCTCCAGGGCGGCGCGGGCCTGCTTCAAGTTATCTTCCGAGTAGTTGAGCTGGCTGCGGTAATGACCAGACATCAGGAAGTAACGGACGGTTTCGGCGTCGTAGTGGGCCAGCACATCACGGATGGTGAAGAAGTTGCCAAGGGATTTGGACATTTTCTCTTTATCCACCATCACCATGCCGCTGTGCATCCAGGTGTTGACGTAGTCGCCACCGTGGGCGCAGCAGGACTGGGCAATCTCGTTCTCGTGGTGCGGGAACTGCAGATCGGAGCCGCCGCCGTGGATGTCGAAGTGGTTGCCAAGGTGCTTGGAGTTCATGGCGGAGCACTCGATGTGCCAGCCAGGACGGCCCGGGCCCCAGGGGCTGTCCCAGGTCGGTTCGCCGGGCTTGGACATCTTCCACAGCACGAAGTCGAGCGGGTTGCGCTTGGCATCCACCACGTCGACACGGGCGCCGGCCTGCAACTGCTCCAGATCCTGGCCCGAGAGCTTGCCGTAGTCGGCGTAGGACTCGACGATGAACATCACATCGCCGTTGTCCGCCACATAGGCGTGCCCTTTTTCCAGCAGGGTTTCAACCAGGGCGATGATCTCGCCGATGTGCTGGGTGGCGCGGGGTTCGATGTCCGGACGCACCATGCCGAGGGCGTCGAAATCCTGGTGCATGTCGCCGATGAGGCGCTCGGTGAGATCGTCACAGGTCACGTGCGTTTCGGCGGCGCGCTTGATGATCTTGTCGTCCACGTCGGTGACGTTGCGCACATAGGTGAGGTCGTATCCTGCATAACGCAGGTAGCGAGCGACGACGTCGAAGGCGACGAAGGTACGGCCATGGCCGATATGACAGTGATCATAGATAGTGACGCCACACACATACATGCCCACCTTGCCCGGGTGGATAGGTTTGAATTCTTCTTTTTGACGAGTGAGTGTGTTGTATATCTTCAGCATCTTATGACCACTGCCTGTGAGTAAAATGGCCTGCCATTCTAACCGCATCCGGTATAGAAAACGAGGCAGAAAAAGCCCCCTCTCCCCCCTGCCATCTATGCCGCAGGGCCTTGATGGGCTAGAATTGCCACCACTTTATGCCATACACCTGCGGGCACCTTGCTGCCCGCGTCAAAATGAAAGGACAACTCATGGTTACTCTGCACACCAACCACGGCGACATCACCCTGACCCTGAACGCGGAAAAAGCCCCGGAGACCGTGGCCAACTTCCTGCAATACTGCCGTGACGGTCACTACGACAACACCATCTTCCACCGCGTCATCGACGGCTTCATGATCCAGGGTGGCGGCTATGCCCCGGGCTTTGAAGAGAAAGAGACCCGCGCTCCCATCAAGAACGAGGCGGCCAACGGTCTGTCCAACAAGGTCGGCACCATCGCCATGGCCCGCACCATGGAGCCGCACTCCGCCAGCGCCCAGTTCTTCATCAACGTGAACAACAACGACTTCCTAGACTTCAAGTCCGCCACCACCCAGGGCTTCGGCTACTGCGTGTTCGGTGAAGTGACCGCCGGCATGGACGTGGTCAACAAGATCAAGGGCGTGAAGACCGGCAACTACGGCCGCATGCACCAGGACGTTCCGACCGAAGACGTCGTCATCACCAAGGTGACCCTTGCCGAGTAATCCCTGCCGGCCAGGCTCTGACACAACTGCGGCCCCGGCCGCAGTTTTTCCATCTGCCGCCCCCAACTGGCGCCGCCTCGACTATCTGGCCCAGGGCAACGAACGTCAGCGCTCGGCCCACGCCCTGCTGAGCGGCGGCCTGTGGGATGAGCTTGGCCCCCTGTGCAACGATCTGGCCCTGGTGAGCACGATCGCCATCGGGCTGGATAGGCTCGGCAGCGATCTCGACATCCTCTGCCAGCATCCGGCCCCGGCCTTCCTTGCCGCGACACTGGCAGCACAAGGCTGGCAGGTGCGAAGCAAGGGCGAGCAGGTCTGGATCGCCGAGCAGCGACGCCACGGGCCAGATGGCCAGTGCTGGCCAGTCGAGCTCTACCTCACCCCTGATCCCCTCGAGATGTGTCATGGCTGGCGCCACCTCAGCCTGATGGCCGCCCTGCTTGAGCGCTTTGGCGCCCCCTTCCACCGGGAGGTGCTGCGCCTGCGCGTTGATGAAGGGCTCAAGGGGGAAGCGGCCATGTGCCGCCTGCTGGGTCTGTCCGGCGACCCTTACGAGGCGTTGCTGACCCTGGAGGGCGTCAACCTTGCGGGGCTCTGCTGCCCTTCCCTCCCCCACCCGCTCGACGTGCAAGGTCACAGGCCTTGTCCGGCCCCAGGCGGGACTCTCTTACCATGATGCCCAGGAACTCATGAGCACCCTCTTTATCAGTGACATTCACCTCAGCCAAGGCAGGCCCGACATGACGGCGGCCCTGGTGCGCTTTCTGGCCGAAGACGCGCCCGGTGCCGACGCCCTCTATGTGCTGGGGGATCTGTTCGAATTCTGGATTGGGGACGACGACCCCAACCCGCTCCACCGCGAGGTGGCCGATGCCTTTCTCGCCCTGAGCCAGCAAGGGGTGCCCCTCTATTTCATTCACGGCAACCGCGACTTCCTCTTGGGGCACCAGTTTGCCAAACGGGCTGGCATGACCCTGCTCGGCGACCCCTGTGTCATCGAGCTGTACGGCGAGCGGGTGCTGCTGAGCCACGGGGATCTGCTCTGCACCCGGGACGAGGGCTACCAGAAGTTTCGCCGCATCACCCAACAGAAGTGGCTGCGCTGGCTCTTCCTGCGCCTGCCGCTCTCGCGCCGCCAGGCCATCGCCCACAAGATGCGCGGCCAGAGCCAGATGGAGAATGCCCAGAAGAGCCAGATCATCATGGACGTGACTCCGGAGGCGGTGGACGAGATGCTGCGCCAGCACGGCTGCCGCCTGATGATCCACGGCCACACTCACAGGCCCGCCATCCACGACTTCACCCTGGATGGGCATGCGGCGCGGCGCATCGTGCTGGGGGACTGGTTCGAGCAGGGGTCGGTGCTGGTGTGCTCCCCCGCCGGGCAGCGCCTCGACACCCGCGCGCTCGGCTGAGGCCCTCTGCCTGCCATGGTCATGAGCGAGTCTCATATGACCGTTTCTGACTCACGCCGTGCTGTGGCGGGATACAAGCAGGATCCCTGCATATACTCTGGTTCTCTGCACATAACGAGGAGATGACCATGGGATTTCTTACTTGGGTGGTACTGGGGCTGATCGTCGGCATCCTGGCCAAATGGATCATGCCGGGCAAGGATGGCGGCGGTTTCTTCATGACGGTGATCCTGGGGGTGGTCGGTGCCATGGTGGGGGGCTATGTCAGCACCCTGCTCGGGATGGGAACGGTCACCGGCTTCAACCTGCCGAGCATCATCATCGCCACCGTTGGCGCCCTGATCGTGCTGTTTGTCTACAACAAGCTGCGCAGCTGAGACGCAGCAACCCATCGATGCGAGGGCGCCAGTGGCGCCCTCGCTGTTTTCTGCCCCGCTGGCTCCAGCTTGCCGCGACCACCCGATCTCATCCCCCGAGCCTTAGCCCGGCGCCGGGCTTGCATCATTTCTAGTAGAGGCGTCTAATAACTCCCATGCCAACCAGCGACGCTCTGCCCCGCCGCCCTCGCGGTCGCCCTGCCCTGCACGGGCACACCTATGCCGACACCCGGGATCTGTTGATCCGCCGGGGCATGGAGCTGCTGACCGAGCAGGGCATCGCCGCCACCTCCATCGAGCGGGTGTTGCAGTCGACCGGGATCCCCAAGGGCTCCTTCTATCACTACTTCGCCACCAAGCACGACTTCACTCTGGCGGTCATGGATGCCTATCACCATTACTTCTGCCGCAAGCTGACGCGCTATCTGGAGGATGAGAGCCTGCCCCCTCTGGCCCGCCTTGTCGCCTTCGTCGACAGCGCCTGCCGGGGCATGACCCGTTATGCGTTCCAGCGCGGCTGCCTGGTGGGCAACCTGGGTCAGGAGGTGGTGCAACTGTCCCCCGAGCTGCGCCTGCGCCTCGAGCAGATCCTCCTCGACTGGGAGGCGCTGCTCGCCCGCTGCCTGAGGGATGCCGTGACGGCGGGGGAGCTGCCCCCTGAATGTGACTGCCCTGCCCTCGCCCATCAGTTCTGGATCGGCTGGGAAGGGGCCGTACTGCGCGCACGCCTGGTGGGCGATACCGAGCCCATGCTCTCTTTTCTCCGCTTTTTCATGACCTTGGCCAAATAGATTTTTTACGAAGATTAATAGTCAGTCAGTCCAATTAATGGGAGTAGACAAGATGTTCAACGGTATTCTGATCGAGAAAGACGAGGCGGGTTATCGCGCCAGCTACCAGAGCCTCTCCGAGGAGATATTGCCTGCCGGGGATGTGACCGTGGCGGTACAGTGGTCTTCCCTCAACTACAAGGATGGCCTGGCCCTCACCGGCGCCGCCCCCGTGGTACGCCGCTTCCCTCTGATCCCCGGCATCGACTTTGCCGGTACCGTGCTGGAGAGCCAGCATCCCGACTGGCACCCCGGCGACAAGGTGGTGCTCAACGGATGGGGCGTGGGCGAGACCCACAGTGGCGGGCTGGCAGAGCGGGCACGGGTCCGGGGCGACTGGCTGGTCGCCCTGCCTGAGCGCTTCCAGCCCCGGGACGCCATGGCCATCGGCACCGCAGGGTACACCGCCATGCTCTGCGTGATGGCGTTGGAGAAGCACGGCATCACCCCCGGTGACGGTGACATTCTGGTGACGGGCGCCAACGGCGGCGTGGGCAGCGTGGCGATCACCCTCCTGGCCAAGCTGGGCTATCGGGTCGTGGCCGCCACCGGGCGGCTGCACGAGGCCGACTATCTGACGTCCCTCGGCGCCGCCGAGGTGATCGATCGCGCTGAACTGGCCGCGCCGGGACGCCCGCTGGGCAAGGAACGCTGGGCCGGCGTCATCGACACCGTCGGCAGCCACACCCTGGCCAATGCCTGCGCCACTACCCGCTACGGCGGCGCCGTGGCCGCCTGCGGTCTGGCGGGAGGGATGGACTTCCCCTCCACCGTCATGCCCTTCATCCTGCGCGGCGTCACCCTCTATGGCATCGACAGCGTGATGGCACTGCGCCCGCAGCGCCAGCAGGCCTGGGCCCGACTGGCCGAGGATCTCGACCTGACCCGCCTCCATCTCCTCACCCGGGAAGTGCCCCTCTCCCAGGTCGTGACCCTGGGGGATGCCTTCCTGGCAGGCCAGGTGCGCGGCCGGATCCTGGTCAATGTCCAGGGGTGATGACTGACGCGATATGAGCCGG